>JBIIFN010000273.1:0-24292 GCA_044237325.1 Algoriphagus sp. | reverse complement strand
CGAAAGTACAAACCCCAAGCAAAGCCGTGAAAACGCCTATAACTCTGCCAAAAGCGGTAATTGGTACCGCATCACCATAACCAACAGTGGTAAGCGTCATAAATGACCACCAAAGTGATTCTGGAATGGAGTGAAATACTTCAGGCTGCGCATTTTTTTCTGCAAAATAAATAGTCGCACTAGATAAAAATGTAACGATTAACAGTAAATAAATGGCTGCAAATAAAGCTTTACGCTCTTCATATACAGCTTTCGTAAATAAATATAGCGCCGGTGAAAAATGACTGAATTTGAAAAGCCATAAAAGTCGTATTAATCGCATCCACCGTAGGTCAATCACGGGTATAAACAATCCGATAAAAAATGGAAGCAATACCATCAGATCGATGATCCCCATAAAGCTAACTACATACTTAAACCTCTTTTTCGTAGCACTTAGCCCTTTGAGACTCTTTTTTTCAGAGGCTGACCATAACCTTGCAAGGTATTCAATTGAAAATACAACAACTGAAAACCATTCAAAAGCATCAAAATAATGAGAATAGTCCGCCTTTATATAATCAATAGATTCAAGAGAAATGGAAATAACATTCAATACAATCAGAAGGGATAGCAGCAAATCAACTATAAATCCCAATCCAGACATTTTTTGATGGGGACTCAAAATCTCATGTACTTCCTTTCTTATGGATTTGATATCCATCTTACCAGCATTTAAGGGCCATTGAAACACTAATCCTTTTCAGAATTTGAAAGTAAAATGACGGCTACAGAAGTTACTATAAGTAAAAGATAGCCTCCTCCAAAAATATAGTATTCTACAGGAATGGAAGTGTAGTGAAATTCTCCTTTTTCGATCCTAGCAGATAGCTCAAATATGGCACCCAATATGGAGACTGCTGCCAATCCAATGACCGAAAATATAAGCTTTGCTTCTAGATTTTTTGAAACCTTACCAGACATGAAAAGGATGCCTGAGCTATTTTCTTCTTTATCTTGGGTCTTTGGGCCGTAAATCATTTCGGAAATCATCCTAAATGCAGTGGTAGCGATAATCACTACAAGTATGGATACTAAAGTGAGATCAACTAATTCTAGCATCAAAAATATTAGTTGGCCTGTAATTGTTTCCCCGTGGTGAAAGAGTTCCCCGAAGGCATTTATCAAATCGAAAATGATAGCAAGTTGACCGAAAACAACAAAAATTAAACTTACCATCAAAAGTGCTACCACAATGGCAAATAAACCAAGAAAAGAGCCAATAGCCTTTTCCAAAACATTTAGAAATCTTTTAAGTGGTTTCATTATTCTAATTAGTATTTAAGTTATTCATCTTTATATCCCTGAGATATTTCTACGATATTTCCCTCTGGATCTTTAATCCAAACTGTTTTCCAACCTTGAATAAAATCATCAAAACGTAAAGGGCCAAGCGTGATAACAGCAGCCTCTCCCATCTCGAGCATTTTTTGGTCAACATCTGCTACAGTAAATGCGATATGTCTCACGCCAGCATAATGAGGTCCATCTCCATCAATAAATGGAAAAGGTCTAGGACCTTCTTCAGGAAAAATCTCAAAATAAAACCCATTGTCATTTTTGAGAAAAACAATTTCTTTTCCTTCACCAATAGAAATTGTTCGTGCTCTTTTCATCCCAAAGTGACGGGAATAAAAAATTTCGAAGGCCAACGGATCCTTACAGGTAACAGCAATATGTGAAAATTGAGGATTATTCATTTTAGTATGATTAGGAGTTATCGGATAGTATGTCAATAATTTTTCTAGCAAAAAGGTGCGCATGTCCACCGGACCGACCCGTCACCAAGTCTCCATCTACCACCACATCTTCATTGGTATAGATTGCTCCATATGCTTTTGCATCTCCAATCAGGTTATTATGACAGACCAAGGGCCTACCTTTCACTAATTCAGGAGCAGGAGCTACCAGCCATAACCCATGGCAAATGATTCCTTTTAAAATTCCTGGTTCAGCAAATGCTCTTTTCAGAAATTCAGTAGCTGGAGGAATTTTATTGACATCTTCGGTATATCTCAACCTATCTGATACCATACCCGATGGGACGATGATTGCATCATAGGACTGAAGTTCATCATCGGACATGTTTTCAAATGACTCGTAACCATCCATTGGTACTTTGTATTCATGTCCGTAAAATGTAATCTTCTCCTGACCCCAGAGCCTAGTCAGAAAATGGATTTCTGCACCTTCTTCGGGGAAACGATATTTATAGTAGAAAATCTCATTTTCGTAATAATCACCTTCCAAAAGGATGGCAATTTTTTTTCCTTTTAGTTTCATTTGAGCTCTTACTTAAAAACGGAAGTATCATGAAAGTTGGCAAACCGAACAATTTTACCATCCTTAACGGTAAAAAAATTCGCGCCTTTTAAATCAAGTTTCTTTCCGTTCGGCATCGGCGACTGAATGTTCCAGAGAGCCACGGCTTTTTCACCTTCTACCACAATTTCAAGTGGAAAATTTCTAAAATCTTTATTGCTGCGCAGGCCTTCAATGCTTTTTGCAATGGCTTCACGGCCTTCGATATGGCCCATCAACTGCTCTTCCATAACTGCATTTTCATCAAAAAGTGCTACATAATCATCCCACTTACCGGCATTTACATTTTCGAAATACTGGGTTACTACTTCTTTTGTTGTCATATTTTTGTTTGTTTAATATTAGGTTGACTTTTCTTTCTACTGCACTTCAGAAAGACGTTTAAAGGAATCGAATTTTCCGACTTTATATTTCAGGATAAGTGCTTTTCCTGTAACAGAATCTTTTTTTACGACCCAGTCCTGATGCACATTATAGCCTTCCCAATTGCTATATGGCGATGGTGCATTCCAGGTTTTGGCCTGCCAGTTCACAATTATCTTAACGATTGCCATATTTCCTGATAAACTGATATCCAGCATCTGAATAACATGCTGCTCATCGAAAAATAAATTTGTTACTACCTTATACCAGTTGCGAAACTGAACTTCATTTTTTATAGGATTATCCGGAAATTCAATCAGCAGATCGTCTTCAAGACTAACCAGCGCCAGCAATTCTTCAACTGGGGCATGTTCGGTCAGATTTTTAAACCAGGTATATATCAGTGTTTTTATTTCGAAGGTTGTAAGGTTATCTTCCATTAAATAGTGTGTTATTTAGATAATTGTTCTACCAGAAGGTCGCCGTAGGCAATTGAAGACTCTACCGACAGAGCGGTAACAAAAGGGTAATCAAAAGCGGTACATGGTTTTACTCTGGAAGCTGTATCATCAGACAAAACAGTTCCATTCGGGCCAACTGCATCTTCAATCATATATTGCAGTGGAAACACAAAACCGGGAGTAACGAGGTCAGTACCTTTGTTGTCAGGGGTAGTATTTACAAGGTCGTAGTTAAAATCCATATCGAAATCCCAACTATGTGGGTGTGCAACTACATTTTTGCCGTATATGATACTCTTATGGTTGTTATCCGGATCACGGGTCAAAGCCAGGGCAGCCAGTGTATAACATAAGCCTCCAATAAGTTTATCTGCTTTGTAAGCATTTAACAATAGGCTATGCACAAACGGGTTACCCGTGAGGTCAAGCGGTGAACCAGGCCCACCTACCATAACAATAGCATCGTAATCCTCCATATCTGCATCTTCTATTTTTATGGCTTTGTCCCATTCGCCATTTTCAAGAAGTTCATTTACACGGTCTACCACTTCCAACGGGTTAACATTATAATTTTGTTTTGGGTCGATCATGTCCGGATCCATGCTTATCTTCATAGGAAGAGGCTTTTTCCCTGATTTGGTTGCAAGCGTCAGTTCAAATCCAGCTTTACTCAAGGCATCCCAAGGAGCTTGAAGTTCTTCGGCCCAAAGCCCTAAATTAGAAGCAAGTATTAATATTTTCTTTTTCATGTTTTCTGTATCTAAATTCTATTTAATGCTTGATAATTAAATTTATAATAAAGCCTGTTTCCGCATTATATTCACCATTTCGTCGAACTGCCAGCCGGTCAAAAACATGAGACTATCGGTTGGCAAAAACGACTGCATACGCTCCATTAAAATGGCCTGTTCATCGGCATTCAGGGTTTTTTTATCTCCTACCAACTCCTTTAATATCCGCAGAAATGCATTCATGTAAGCCTTTTGCCAGTATAGCATCTCTATACCCATTTTGTCGCCGTGGCCAGGGTAAAAAATGGTAGTATGGTCGAACTTTGCGATGCAATAATCCAGGTTTTTCTGCCAGTCGCGGAAGTGGCCGTCACGAAAAAAGGAATGCATGTGCCTGTACACAATATCACCACAGAAAACATGGGTTACATCATCTATATTCAAAGACCACAAGTTATCATCGTCCGATTCACCGGGGCCAAGGTTTTCAATAGTGAATTCCACATTATCGAGGGTAAATACTTCGCCGCTCTGCACGATCTTATTTGGGAATTTCCTTTCTTTCGGATATAAAACCCCAAAAGCCTGTTCACTTCCCAGGTAGCCGCTTTCTTCTTTATCGCGCGCCAAGCATTGATTATAAGCACCCTGAGTAGCCATTATCGGAATATCACCGGCATCTTTGGCCAGTTCAAAAATTCCTGAATAATGGTCAGGATGGCCGTGGGTTAATAGAATTGCTGCCAGGGGCTTTTTAATTTTGTTCTGAATTAAATCCCGCAGCTCATCGGTAGATGGAATTGAAAGTGTTGCATCTATAGCCACAACATAGCTTGCAGTTTCTATCAAATAAGAATTTACAAAAAAATTACCAATAGTGGCTTCATAGCGGTGAATTACAGGCCGGAATTTGCTCATTATGAATATTTGTTTAAGTAAGTAATAATTTAAATTTTGTATTTACCTGAGGTACCCCCTCTTAAACGATTTTGCTTTTAAAGAAATAGCATCACTTACCGTTAACAGCCAATAAGTAATGTTTCAGAAAATGAAGCGTTTCTCTACTTTGAAGTGATATCAAAAAAGATTTTTAATATTCCTTCTTTCTTTTCGTAGAAGCCGGAAGGTTGTTAAGCCCTACAAGCGTGATGAACGATTTCTGGGTTGGACTCACTTTTCAAGACTAAGTCTATTAAAAATGGTCCCTCAGAAGCAAGCATCTTATCAATCGCACCTTCTATCTGATCCTGGCTTTCTACCCGAACTGATGCTACTCCCATGGAAGCGGCAATCTGAGCGAAGTGTAAGGCAGGAAAGCTTAGATCAAACGGCAATGGAAACTTATGCTTCTCTATTCCCTGCTCCTGCCAATAGTGATCGATATTCAGATCCAGTAACTTGTATGCTCCGTTGTTACAGACTACAAATTTTGCATTCGTCTGATGCCTTACCGCAGACCAAAGTGCCTGAATAGTATACATCGATCCCCCATCTCCTGTAAATCCGATGACGACTTTTTCCGGCATCGCAACTTTCACTCCCAATGCACCCGGAATTCCCACCCCCAATGAACCACCTCGGGTGTAGAAAATCTCTCCGGGGTTTTTGGGTTTTATATACCTGGAAATCGCTGGCGAATTAGTCAGTGCCTCGTCAAAAATGACATGGTTTTCAGGGAGTTTTTTTGCAAGAACTCGGATAAATTGAGCCATTTGAATTGGCCCGTTCTTATCCAAAAGATCATCGCTTTCTATTTCTTCTTGGACTTTCTTCTCATTTAAAGAAGCAAAGGCAGAAATTCTTGACGTTGCTTGCTGGATTTGATCAGTGCTGATGGTGGTCCGTACCTCTTCTATCAAGGCTGCAAGGGTTCTTTTTGGATCACTAACAATCCCGATATCTACCCGGTGATTTTTACCGATTTCATAGGCATTCAAATCGATATGAACTACTGTGGCATCGCTACGAAAGACCTCACCAAGCTCTGGAAATACCTCGGGCAACATATAAGTGCCTACAATGAGATTAAAATCTCCCTGCTTCGTGATCTCTTTACTGAAACTCCCAAACATATGACCGGTAGTTCCCTGATACAAAGGATGTGTGGTATCCATGATGAAGTCACCGAATTCGACACCATAAACTGGAGCACCGATTAAAGTCGCCAGTTCTGTCAATTCGGCTGTTGAGTCGGAATAAGCCACTCCATCACCTATGTAGAATACAGGATTTTTGGCTGCCAGAAGTCCCGCAGCGATGACTCTGATAGCAGCATGATCCGGTGCGGTTCGGGTGGAAGGAATAAGAGAAGGCCTTACTTCCTCCAGGTTAATTTCATCTAAAACATCCATCGGCAAACAGACATAGACAGGCCCCATGGGAGCTGTTCCTGCTATTTTGATGGCACGTCGAAGGGTACGGAGCAAAGAACGAGAATCCAAAACCACAGTGGCATACTTGGTGACTGGTGCCATCATTGCCACCAGGTCATTTGCCATCTGCGCATCCATATTCATGTACTTTACCCCCGCATCTCCACCTATTACGACAAGAGGAGAATGTCCTCTTTTCGCTTGGTAAAGAGCTCCGACGGCATTGCCGATTCCTGGTGAACTGTGCAATTGCACCAAGGTCGGTTTTTGGGTCGCACGCGCATATCCGTCCGCTGTGAGTACAGCAATGCTTTCCTGAAGCGTCAGGAAATAACGCATCTCCGGATAATTTCGTAACTGGTCCAAAAACCCTTGTTCAACTGTTCCAGGATTGCCGAACATGACGTTCATACCATCCGCGAGGAATTGCTCAAGAATCTTGGCATTACCGGTTTTACCAGCCATATCTTTTCAGACCTTTATCCAAAACATTGACCAACTGATCTCCGAATTCATGCGAGCACTGAAGTGATCTGGCTGTTACAAAAGGATAATCAACCACCACTGAAGTTTCTTTTCCAAAATTGCCATGAAACTGCCCTTCAGGACCTACAGCATCTGTCATCAAATACTCCAAAACATAAGGCGGTGGGCCCATATTGAAATCTGTATGTAAGAATCCTGTACCGTCGTGGTAATCGTATTCGATGCAATGTCCAGTGACATTTTTCCCTCTTAGGATACACTTTCTTTCGTTGAAATCTCGAGCGAAGGCAAGAACAGGAACTCCGTAGCAGATTGCGGAGATAGGTTTATCAGCTCTGTAAAATCCAAGAACCAACTCATGGAGCCGCTGGTTATTTACCATGTCCACAATAGGACCACTCCCACCAACTAATAAAATCGCATCGTACTTATCGACTAAGCCAGTCACAGCTGATTTTACGGTCTTATAGTAATTCTCGAGGGAACGTAAAAAGTTTTCGGCGGAGTAGTATGGACGTTCAGGGATAAATTCCGACATGTTCATCGGGTTCTCCAAACGTTTTTCACTTTCAAATTTATTGACCAATTCCGCGTCTGCAGGCGTGGTCACACAAACACCCAAGGGAGGATCAACGTAGGTAGTATCGAAACTTGGAGGAAGTGCCTCTGCTTTTTTTCCATGTGTAGTCATGAAGTCTACCGTATACCCGGCGGCTTCCAACTTTCTCAAAGGACCGACGAGCTCAACGCCCCAGTATCCGAACTCAGAGAGGATGGCTAAAACTTTTTTAGTCTTCATATATTTTTAGTTATAAGATGATTATTCAACCGTAAGTACCAGATGATTACTTTATTTCAAATTCTTCAGTTAACTCAGAATCGTCCAAGGTAACTTTTACCGCTGGAGAAAGACTACTCAACTCAAAAGTGAAATCATCCCCTCTCATTTGGTTAGCAAAAGCGAGGTAGTTCCATCCTTCATCTGATACATTCTCGATCTTTTGAAAGTCAAGAGAGATTTTTTTTACGGATGAAAGCTTGTCTAACACATTTCTTAGCTTACTCACTGTTGATTTATCTATTGATCCAAAAAGCTTGTAGGAAGCCTGTCCATTTTCATTTGAAATCAATTCAATATCCAATCCTAGCGACTGAGGAGCTAGTCGCACCTTTACTGCGACTTTTTGATTCACATCTGGGAGAAGAATCGTTAAATTCTTCGCATCGAAATTGTCATACTTCACTCCATCGATGGTTACTTCTTCGATCGAGATAGCCCCTTGTGGCAAAATATCAGGTGAAACTCTCAAAATCCTATCCTTCAAACCTGATGGGTTTGGTGAAAAATAGAAATTCATGGATTGCTTGTTGACGAGTAAATTGGTGTAAACAGAGGCCAAGAAGCACAGCTCAAAGGAGTGATAACCTGCCATAGAATGGCTTCCTTTTCCTCTTTCCGTACCCAATGCATACGGCTGACCGTTTGCAAGCACATTGAAATAGATTCCTCCCTGCTCATAATCCAAAAACCAGCCATTGTAGAAGGCAGTACCCATTCGAGCATGTTTGATGTAATCGGGATTATCATTATAGACACCTGCCATGATATAATAGGCAAGGATTCCCTGCTCTTGCTGCCACCAAGCCTTGCGGTCGTGCCAAACCAATCGGTACTTTTCTTCTCCGTCTTTCATCGTTCGCTCCATCATGTCGTACCACCCACCACGTTGGTTGTCTGCTCCGGCAGTTGGGATGATGTTAGCGATTTGATGCGCAAATTCCTTGTAACTTTCTTTAGGACGAAGCGATTGCATTCTAGTCAAGTTCCAAGCAACTTTTAAGTTATGTCCAACTACACATCTACCTTGATGTATTCCCCAAGACAAATCATGTGACCAATCATCATAAAATTTCTCATTCATGAATGGACTGTAGCCATAATCTGGGAAGTATTGACAAATCAAATCAAATGTGCTTTCTAAAAAGTCCGCATACTCTTCTTCTCCCGTGGCGAGGTACAAATTGATCAAATAGGCAGGAGCATGATCCCCTATAGAGTTCCAGTTTTTTCTGGCTTTGTTGATACCAAGCGATTCCTCATGAGGTGATAAAGTAACAGGATCAATGTGTGAGTAATATCCTCCATTAGGTCCATGGTCTTTAAAGTACCTATTCAAAAACGTAATAGTCCCTTTAATATCATCCATTAATTCGGTGTTTGCCGAAATTCGGAACGTCTGGGTTAATCCCGCAAGCGCATAAATCTGCTCATAGCAAGGCATTGAATTACCACCTTCGTTTCCACCTGCTCCGGATCCAATCAGCTTTTTCATGGTTCCGTTTGGCTGGATATCTATTTCGCTATACCAATAGCAGAACCCTTCTGCAGAATTTCTATGGCGGAAATGTTTTTGCATGTATTGACAGCCTTTTTCTGCTGCCTCCAAGGCTCTTGGATCACCGGTCATCATGTAGGCAGTAGCAAATCCGTAAATTAGCCTTGATATGGTGTCCAGATTTTGAACTCCATCTAACTTCTTACCGTCCGATGATAAATCCGTTCTGTAGTTTAGCCAATCAATTTCATTTCCTTCGGAAAGATTGAATTCTGCCTCTAGATAAAAATTAAGAAGTTGCTGGATTTGCTTGATCCACCAATCCTGGTCTTCAAATCTCAACTTGTCCTTTTCTAATCCAAACAGCAAAAGGTGTTTGGCCTCAAATTTTAGTCCGTCACTCTCTGGATAAAATAAGCCATAGGCATGTATGAGTCTTCCGACAACAAGAATGTCGGACATGTTTGGAGCGACTTGAAATGGCTCCCCTAGGTTCCGGAGAATTTCAGCATAACAAGCGTAGGTTACTTTAACCTCAAATTGTCTTTTGTCTTCTGTTTCAAGTGTAATAAATCCTTGAGAGTCAAATACCTCAGGAAAATTTACTGCGACGATAGTGCCGGCGATAAGATCAGAAAAAGGAAAATCAAGTTTGTTCATGATTCTGTTTAGTTTAATGATTGTTATTTTTTTATTGGTTTGGAGACAAGAACCACAATGCTCCTACCCGTGAGTAGGTATGAATCTTTCACTCTAACTTTTTTGGTGTTGGTATCTATGTCTAAAGGACTTGGCAACGCCGTATCAATGGATCGATACCATCCCAAACCTTTGTAGGAGGGCACCTGGAATTCAACTGGTTCCCAATGCATATTCATCATAATATGGACATTAAGCGTATTATCGCCAGTAGCCTCAACATCTCCGAGGGTTAATGAAAGACAACGAGCTTCTGGGTTATTCCAGTCAGGATTATTCAGCTGAGTACCATGCCAATCGATTTCAATAAGCCCAAACTTATTAGGAATATTTTGAAGGAATTTACCCTTGAAATGATGAAGATAAGTTTGACGCTTTTTGATCAACTCACTCCAAAACCGTACTAAATGGGCATTTTCATTTATTAAATCCCAATCAATCCAGTTGATGGCATTGTCTTGACAATAGGTATTATTATTTCCTGACTGAGACCTACCATATTCATCACCTGCGACAAACATGGGAACCCCCATAGAAAGCATTAAAAGGGTAGCACTATTTTTCATCTGACGTGTTCGCAATTCATTTACAAACAAATCTGTTGTCTCTCCTTCTACTCCACAATTCCAACTAAAATTATCATTGGCACCATCGTTATTGTGCTCACCATTTGCCCAGTTATGCTTTTCATTAAAAGCCGTAAGGTCATATAAGGTGAACCCATCATGAGCAGTGATAAAATTGATGCTGTTCGTAGGCTGATGATCCCTCCATTGGTACAGATCCGCACTTCCTGAGAGCCTAGCCGCTACTTCACCTATCATACCTCGATCCCCTCTGATAAACCTCCGCATGGCATCCCTATATTTTCCATTCCACTCAGCCCAACGTTCACCTGGGAAGTAGCCAATTTGATATAGACCAGCAGCATCCCATGCTTCCGCGATTACTTTTGAATCTGCAAGGAGTTCTTCCAATTCAATCGCCCAAATGACAGGGGGATGCTCCATCGGTGAACCATCTTCGCCTCGCGTTAAAACAGATCCTTCGTCAAACCTGAAACCATCAACGTGCATTTCTTTCACCCAGAAACGAAGACAATCCAAAATGAATTTCTCTCCAATAGGGTGATTGCAATTCAGTGTATTTCCACAACCGGTGTAATCAAAATAATAATCCTTCGCACCTGATTCTCCTGTCAGGTAATAGTAGGTTGAGTTGTCTATCCCTTTAAAAGAAATTACCGGTCCTTGCTCGTTACCTTCGTTGGTATGATTGAAGACCACATCCAGAATTACTTCGATACCAGCTTTATGAAAAGCTTTAACCATATCACGAAACTCATTCAGTTGTGTTTTTTTATCTTTGGATACACAGTAACCATGGTGAGGCGAAAAGAAACCAATAGTGCTATAGCCCCAGTAGTTAACCAATTTTTCACCGTTAAACTCCCCTGTTTGTTCTAAATCATCAAAATCAAAAATCGGAAGGAGTTCAACTGCCGTGATTCCTAAAGATTTGAGGTAAGGTATTTTCTCTATCAAGCCTAAAAAAGTGCCTGGATGTTTTACTCCACTTGTTGGGCTTTTTGTAAATCCCCCCACATGCATTTCATAGATGACACTTTCCTCCATAGGAATACGTAGTGGCTTATCACCATCCCAATTGTAGTCATTAGAATTGATCACAACACCTCGCAAAGAAGTTTCCACATTATCTTCTTGGTGACAAGCATCTCCCCTATTCCACCGATTAAAACTTATTCCTTTAGCATAAGGGTCAATCAATACTTTATTAGGATTGAAGCGATGCCCTTTTTTGACATCTCTCGGACCATCTACCCGGTAAGCATAACCTGCGCCTTCTTTTAAACCAGAAACAGACACGTGCCAAAAATGGAAGGTCTGGTTTATTTTAGGATCCAATAGAATCTCTTTGCTAGGGAGGGGATCGTCGGGATGATCGAAAAGTAGAAGAGTAACCGAACTTGCATTTTTACTATACAAGGAAAAATTGATGTCGCCATCGTTAAAATTGACACCGAGAGGAAGTGAATTTCCTGGGGAGATTATTAAATCTGAAGTTTGATTTTTCATTGGAATTTCTTCAAGAGATACATCAATTGTTTTATTCTAGTATCGACCGGGTTATCAAGTCATTTTTTTTATAAAGTCAATTGTTCAAAAAAAACATCGCTTAACTGTCTCAAAAAGACATTGTCGCAAATAAATTTGTCTCAAAATCTATTTTTTGAGACATAATTGGATATTCTAAAAAAAATTAAAATATTTATATTTTTTCAATTAATAATAATAGTATAAAAAATATAATTCATGATTATTAAACACAATTAAAAAATAACGACAAATAACACTTTCAGGGCCTGTAATTAATAATCTCCAGACGGACGACCCTAACTAGGGAATAAGGGACAAAAATTATTCCCCTTGTGTCTAAAAGCCTTCTCAAAAAAAGACTCTTTCTTGAGGCCATAAAAAAAAATCACTACTAATTCACCAAATTCAACTTGCCAGATTCATCCATGGTCTCGGAGATTTTATTGAATACAAGCGTGCGCACTTCGATTTGGTAATCAGCCATACGCACCTGGAAGGAAAAATTCATCTGTAAGGCTGTGGCTGTTGCCATCATCGTTCCTTTGAGTTGTACCGGTTTGGTGACTCCCCCGATCCTTCGGGGCAGTAGGTGCTTGGTTCGATTCCAAGTGGGCCCACTCAAAAATCCCCTTCAGATCAATTTTGAAGGGGATTTTTTTTGTTATCTAGCAAAGACCCACCACGGCGGGCAGGCGCAAAGTTGAATACCCTTGGCTTCTTTGCAGCTTGGCGTGAGACTTAACTTTTTTGAATACTCAAAGAATAATTACTCTCGCCAAGACTTTTTGCGTGATTTAGATAAAATAAGTTTATCGACTCCCTATCAAACATTTATTAATAAAAATCCTATTGACTATCTAAATGCAATTTCACATCTTTAAGCCCAAACTTAGTATCGACCTGAAAATGAAGAACTCATTTTCCAACTTCAATGATCATTAAAATCAGACTCGACGAACATTTGCCTATTCGGCTAAAAAAGTCAACCCCAAAGAAAAATGTGAATCAAAAAACAGGTTTCAGGTAAGGCAGAAAAAAACAGACGAAACAATGAGAATGAAGTTTTTGCTCCAAAAGACAAGAAAAAAATAAGAAAGCTAATCGCACAAAAGCAATAAGGTGGATGCCCAACCAACCCCATGCTTTTTTATAAACCCACAAGCGACATGATTATATGGTGAAGGCAACTACCTTAAGTGGAGCCTAAAACAGTTTACTCAAATAATTAAATGTATAACGAACAAATTGAAAATCTCATCAATCTTGCATTATCAGATGGCGAGTTGACAGAAAAAGAAAAACAAATCCTTTTCAAAAAAGCGGAAGCAGCAGGTATAGACCTTGACGAATTTGAAATGGTGCTGGAAGCAAAATTGTTTGATAAACGGAAAAGTGAAAAGCCAGTTACAGCAGCCCCAAAATCTGACAAATTAGGCGATATCAGAAAATGTCCTGCATGTGGGTCTATTGTCGAATCATTTGTGACTAAATGCTCGGACTGTGGCACTGAATTTAGAAATATTGAAGCCTCAAAAAACATAACTAAGTTTTTCGAAAAACTGGATGAACTTGAGTCGAATAGAAAGGAAAACCTTTACCTCAAACAGGAATCCGGTACTTCTTTTGGAACGATAATTAAGTGGTGGCTATTTTGGTGGATATTAATTCCCATAAAATTTGTTACTTTTTTTATAAATAAATCAAAACCTTCCGTGTGGTCAACAACTGATTCGCGCAAAGAAGAGATGATTATGAATTTTCCAGTGCCAAATTCTCGTGAGGAAATCATAGAATTCATTACTTTATCAGTAAGTAAAATTCAAAGCGTAAGTGTTTTTAAACGTCTTGATGAAGAAGGGAAATACATTACCAAATGGAATTCAATTTGGACGAAAAAAGCTGTTCAAGTCTTTACAAAAGCTAAGCTATCAATGACGGATGATAAGGCAACTATTCAATCTATTGAACAAATGCTACTTGATGCTAAGGTAATTAAACCTAAAAAATAATTTTTTTATGGGACTATTTGGAAAGAAAGAAGAAGGCGGATTTATGGATGTTATCCGCTGTGATGAACAAGAATATCTCGTTTGGAAATGGCGTCCTTCAGGCGAAGCCAATTCAACAAAGAAAGAAAATGCGATTCGCTATGGTAGTAGTTTACGTGTTAAGGATGGTGAATTAGCCGTTTTTGTTTACCAACAAAAAGATGGGGCAACTCAAGATTTCATTGTTGGTCCATTTGATCAAACAATAAAAACAGCAAATTTTCCAGTTTTAGCAAATATAGTTGGGCTAGCTTTTGGAGGTGCTTCGCCATTTCAGGCAGAAATCTATTTCATTAATTTATCGGGAAATATTCAAGTAAAATTTGGTATACCCTATTTCGATGTATTTGACCCAAGATTTTTGGATTTCGCAGTCCCTATGTCTGCAAGAGGATCAATAACTTTTAATGTAACCGATTACAGAGGGTTTATTAAATTAAACCGGCTTATCAATTTTGAGTTAGATGATTTCAACAAGCAGATAAAGGATGCTGTAGCAAAATACACCAAAGGAATAATTACAAATATTCCATCTGAAAAAGGCATTCCTGTACTTCAAATAGATAAGAAGCTATTAGAAATAAACGATCTAATAGCAGCATATTTAAAACCAAGACTGGAAAATGACTTTGGCGTAAACATGAAGGGTTTTGATTTAGCTGATATAGATATAGATAAGGAAAGTGAAGGTTATGCTGAATTAAGGAAAATCACAGCCGAGCAAACAACAAAGACCACTGTTGCTCAAAATGAGATCAACATAAAGAATCTCGAGGATATGCAAGAGATTAATGCAAGGAATATGGAAGAAACTTTGCGTGTTCAAAGAGAAGAAGCACAAAGAGCCCAGAAACTTCAAACTGAAACAAACTTTATTGGTGCACATGCACTTAACCAACAAACAGAAATCCTTAAAACAGGAGCAGAAAGCCTTGGTAATATGGGAAATATGGACTTAGGGGGCGGCGGAAGCGGTTTGAACCCTGCTGGAATGATGACTGGTATGATGTTGGGTGGTGCATTGGGAAATCAGATGGCTGGTATGATGAACCAAATGGGACAAAATATGAACCAACAGCAAAACACACCGCCACCACCACCAACTATAGCTTATAATGTTTCCGTAAACGGTCAAACAGCGGGACCTTTCAATTTCCCGCAATTACAACAAATGGTTCAAAGCGGGCAACTGACACTAAATACTTATGTTTGGAAGCAAGGCATGGCAGGTTGGGAAATAGCCGGTAATGTTCAAGAACTAGCAAACTTATTCGGAGCAGTTCCGCCACCTCCACCTCCACCACTTGTTTAACCTCTAATATTAAAATTATGAATGATGATAGTTTTTTTTCAATAAACAGGTTAGTTGAATTCGGAATGGGAATAGCTCTTGCAAAGCAAATGGTTAACACCATGAATAGTGCAATGACAAATATGCATGTTCCTGGTTCAATGAATACCATGCAAACAGCAGCACCACAATTTTACTATGTAATGATAGAAGGTAAACAAGCTGGTCCCTTTTCGGAACAAGAATTATCTCGACTAATTGCAGAGAAAAAAATTGTGAAGGAAACTTACATTTGGAAACCAGGTTTACCAAAGTGGGAAATAGCTGAAAAATTACCAGAGATTTTAAAGCTGGTTGCATTAGCACCACCACCATTTCCACAAAATCCATAAGATTATGAAAATAAATTTTGTTCAAACCATTGTAGCCATAGCGGTAAGTTTACTTATCGCTTATGGGTTGTATAGTTTTCACGAAAGTGAAAATAAAATACTTTTAAGCGTAGGGAGTTTTGTATTTATTGCAGCAGCACTTGTAATGAATATTGGAGTAAGTTTTGAACTTCCTAGAACAACAACAAATATTAGGACTGTTTCTGGGATTTTCGTCGCAATTGCTTTGATCAGTAATTTGATTTTTGCTTTTATTAATTTTTCTGTTCCAATCTATGTTATTATCAATGGCATATTATTGTTAGTTTTTATTTTGATTGCCTACTCTATAAACAATGCAAAACAATAGCCATCTCGTCTTTATCAGGCAACTTTGAATTTTTCTCCAGTCAAGACTATAAGATCTTTCCTTTTCAGACTCAGAAATAGAATAATTTATAGCAAAAATGGAAGATAAAAAAATGACAAGATCGACCAGTTTGTAACAATACCTAACCAAAAGTGACAGCTAAGTGCTTGATTTAAGCTTTGTCCGTTGAATAAAGTGCAGGGGCTGCAAACATTTTTCGTCCCAGAAATAGCACACTTTTTTCAGCTCCAAATAATGATTGGCTCAAATAGGTAGTTTACATTCAGTAAACTTGCCTCCTCCTGAATGAAATCTCGAGGAACCCCTCCAAGCTCATTTTAAAAAAGAGTGTAAAGAAAAAAAATGGATAAATAGTCTTTCTCTTGCTTGAGCCTTTTTGACAAAAACAAAGACAAGGCACCAAATCGAACTTCCTAGAAATTGGTTTGGTTTCTGCAATTTTTTCAATTACTAGGGTCCGAACTTAGATTTCATAATCGACCCAGTGACATTCTTTTTCCATTGGATAAGGCAGTAAACAATTTTGTTAGGGTGTTGAGCTATTTCTAACTATTCATTTGCTGGGTGAATTTAATCAACATACATAAATGCTAATGCAAGTTTATTTTTGATAAACAGAAAGCAATGAGCTAAGAGCAAAAAATTGGAAAGAAGTTAATTTACTTGTTTTGAAAAAAAAATATACAAACATTTATTAATCCTAACTAATTCAAAAACTTATGAATCAAACTACTGAACTAACTACTGAACAAATTCAGGCAGAGCAAGCTCGCTTTATATCAAAAGTGTATGCATGGATGACCTTAGCGCTGATAATTACTGGAATTGTGTCTATTTGGTGCGCCTCTACTCCTAGTATGATTGAGTTTATTTTTGGAAATTCGCTTATTTTTTGGGGATTAATTATCGTAGAATTTATTTGTGTTGCAGTCCTAGTCTCAATAGTAAGTCGGATTTCTTCAAATACCGCGACTTTGATTTTTATAGGTTACTCTGCCTTAAATGGATTAACCTTATCTGGAATATTTCTCATTTATACGAGCCAGTCAATTGCATCTACCTTCTTTGTTACAGCAATCACATTTGGTGTGATGAGCACCTATGGTTACTTCACTAAGCGTGATTTGACTAGCATTGGCAATTTGGCCACTATGGCTTTAGTAGGAATATTTATTGCCTCTATTGTAAATATTTTTCTAAATAGCGAAACAATTTATTGGATCATAACCTACGTAGGAGTCCTAATTTTTGTAGCTCTAATTGCTCGAGATACTCAAAAAATAAAAGAGCTAAATATCATCGGTAATGAGGGCACTGAAGAAGATAAAAAAGAAGCCATTATGGGAGCCCTTACGCTATACCTTGATTTTATTAACTTATTTCTATTTCTACTTCGTCTTTTAGGTAGAAGAAAATAGATTAAAATTGCATTAAATCTAAGTTCATCGTCGAATTCAATCTATCCGAAAACGACGATGAACTTTTTTATTGTTTCACCAAATTCAACTTGCCGGATACATCGATGGTCTCTGCGATTTTATTGAATACCAGCGTGGGTACTTCGATTTGGTAATCGGCAGTACGGACCTGGAAGGAAAAATTCACCTGTAAGGCCGAGGCTGTTGCCACGATCGTTCCTTTGACACTAACTGGCTTAGTTACCCCATGTATGGTCATATTGCCTTCGGCGGTCACAGGGTAGCTCCCAGGTTTGGTCAAGTCGATTTGTTCCTTGATTTTTCCGGCAAACTTGGCTGTTGGAAAGCGCTCACTTTCTAGGTAGTTCTCATTAAAGTGCTCCTGCATCAGTTTATTGGGAAACTGAAAATCAGTGATCTTCATTTGTATCGCCAAGTCCTTTGTACTCGCATTGAGTATAGCACCAGCCTTCTTATTGAGCGCTTCAATGTCTAGCGCAGGAGTCTTGGAAAAAAAAGACACCTCCCCTACAGCAGTTCTATACAGCGTTTGACCAAAAGACAAACCGCTTCCTAACAGCAGGAAGGAGATAAAGAATAGGATCGATTTTTTCATTTGTGTGAATTTCTAGCGGCTTTATCAAAACTGAAGGTTCGGGCGATGTTGAATCCATAAAAGATGTCCCCTTTCTCCCAAGCACCCACGTTCTGCCCGATAAATTGCTTTTCTACCATACCTCGAGCATTGGTGAGGTGAAATTGAAATACGTGCCCGCCCGTTTCAATGTCTACACCAAAAGAAAGTGCATTTCGGTAAGGATAGGGAAAAGCCCCATTCCCACCATCGTCGTCATCATCATCTTCTAGTTCACGGAGGCTATAGTAGTACTCCGCTGAGAGCGTAACCCGCTGGCTAAGTTTGTATCGACCTCCTGCACCCAATGCAAAAAGCTGGTTGGGGATACTTGGGTCTTCCACCTTATTCACGTGAATCAGCGTTGGCATAAGCTGTAGCGAAAGTTTTTCAGTAAACTTGCGCGCTACCAGCACCTGACTCCAGTAGGAATAGCGCTCGATATTGTTGTTAAACTTCATCGGGGAACCCGACTCCATGATGTATCCCGTAGGCATGGTGTTGATCCCCCAGCCCGCCATGGCAGTGACCGTAACAGGCATCGTATTGGACTGGCGCAGCACCTTGTATTTGGTGTACAGGTCATAGGTCTTTTCAAGGGAGCTCCTCCCCGCCCCCACAAGCCACCTGTCTGTCAGGCCATACTCTACCCCAAGTCGAATTTTGGCTTCGTCAAGACCAAAGAAATTGGCGATAAACCCAGAGTTTACTGCCCCAAAGCGGTGAGAAATCCAAAAGTTGAGATGGTTTTTGGAGACGGTTTCAACAGTTTGTCCGTTGATCAAGCGGGAGGCTTTGAAGGTCGCTATGGTGTAGGTAGGCTCCTTAGATTGCTCCTCATCGAGCATACTTAGCAAGTCATCTTGTGCTTGCACTGCAGTCCATGTACTGGACCCAATCAGCAGTAGGATGCCAAAAAAGAGTCCAAAAGCACCTCTACTTAATACATTAGGCCAAATCATACGGTAACCTTTAAGGTGGTTCCTTCAAGTAAACACGCATAGGTTTTTAGTCCACGTGAGCCCGTTGAATTGAGCCCCTTGCCTGATGTATCGAATCTGGCACCATGTGCAGCGCAGTAAAATTCACCCGCATTAAATACTACTTGTCTTCTTCCTTCGTGGGAACATACCTGCGTCACTGCAGCAAATGCAGTAGCACTTACCCGAGCGATGACGATTCCACTCACAACCACGTAATTGCCCACCGTATTTAGCTTGGTGTAAGCAGCAGAATTCAGATCTAGCAATAGTTCATTGCCCGTGCCCCCTGTGGAATTGGTGGGGTCCATACTTTCGTTGACGCAGCTACTTAGTCCTGAGGCAGCACAGTAGACAGCAAAAAGGGCAGCTCCTTTAAGCCCTAGGCTCTTAAGAAACTCCATACGGTTCATTTTTTCGTTCATTGTGGTAGGGATTTTATGCTGTTAAAATTAGGACGGTATGTCTTTATGGTTCCTTAGCCTATTCTTAAGATTTCGTTAAAATGTGGAATCCTCTAGATCATATAGGTTAACTCCCTTTCTACTAGATTGGTTATCAAAAGATTAATGGAGGTGATTTGGGAAAAGTCAAAATCACCACAATTGGATGACCTATCGCAGGAGGTGTACCAAATTTTATTTTTTGGACAAATCCAGCGTAAAATTTGAATTTAGAATCAATCCGTTGTTGTGCTGAAACCCATTTTTTCCATTGATCAGCCTTCCGTACTGCAGCGTCTGGTTGAGATAGCCTCCTTCCAATCGGACCGTTTTATTGAAACGATAACCCAGTAAAACGCCAATTCGGTTTTGATCGAAGACATTGGCATTTACATATTGACCAAAGCCAACAAACACTTCGTCGTACACAGCCAAATAGGGGGTTTTGTCCTTGATCTCGTTGCCGCTTAAGGGTACTTGCATCCGGACCATGTACCGCATGCGATGTAGCAAAGGAAACTCCTCTTCCCGCATCGAATTGGCCGAAGCATATTTTCCTACAAAACGCTGCTCCAGCATAAAGCGGTGAGAAATATCCACCTTCCCTACTTTTTGGGACAGTTGTACCATCTGGAAAATCCGATGTTCGGTAAATTGCTTTCCGAATCCATTCAAAGGAAATTCCCCATAGGGAAAGGTTTCAATCCAGCCATAGCCGACCCTAATTTGGACAGCCGGATGTAGCGTATAGTTCAATCCGAGACGCAAAAGACTTTGCTGCCAATCGGTAATTACGTTGGCTCGCCGAAATTGATATTCCGTGTGCAAACCTACCTTACTGGAGAGCTTGAAGGTTCCAAAATACGTGTACCATCCAATTTGATTGGAGGTGTTCAGCCGGTTGTTTTGGCCAAAAGAAGGCGATGGGGCAAGGAAAAAAAATAGAATTACCGCGAGGAAATAGTGTTTACAAGTCATTTTTTTTGGAAATAGATTTGCACTACCGAAAGCCAGGGGATGAATAGAATCTACTTCCATTCATCCTCCTAGCTTCGATAGGCTGTAATTAAAAAACCAACTTTACTTAAGATCTTGCTTTTCGAGCGGCCAACGCATGATTTGACACAGCTCTGTGATTCTCCAATCCGATGAGTTGTACCGTTCCTCCATTTTCTTCATAATCCTGCTGGAAGCGATGCAAATTTTCCATCACCGAGTGATCTACGAGCTTGGTGTTTTTCAAATCAATGGTGACGCTAAAGCCCGCTGGAATCTCATCCAATTTTCGTTTGATCCCCAAGTAATTGGAGAAAATTGCTGCCTTATCGATTTCAATAAGGTATTGATTTTCGTTGAAAGACACCTGAGTTGGAGCCTTAAAAAAGGAGGAAATGGGGGTTCCTTTGGCTAGATGCAAAATCATTTTCAATACTACCCCTGCCGCTATACCGATGAGTAAATCCTCGACGAGAGTAAAAAAGATAGTGACCAAGAAAATAGCCAACTGTTCCTTCCCTATTTGGAAGGTATGGATGAATTCCTTGGGGTGAGCCAATTTAATTCCCACAGAAATAAGCATAGCCGCTAAGGCTGCATTGGGAATCATTTCAATCAATGGTGTAGCTACAAGCACAAAGACAAGCAAAAATACTCCGTGGAAGAAATTGGCCCAACGGGTTTTGGCTCCTTGGTTGACATTGGCAGCACTTCTAGCCACCTCCGAAATCATCGGCAATCCACCCAAAAATGCACTGACCGTATTTCCTAGACCCACCGCTACAAGATCCTTATTGGTATTCGACTTTCTTCGGTAAGGATCTGCCAAGTCAATGGCCTTTACGGTCAAAAGGGATTCCAGAGACCCCACTAGCGCAAACATAATGACGTATTTGATGAAAACTCCAGTTTGAAAGACGCCTGAAAAATCAGCGTTAAAAGAGATGCTTTCTATCAAGTTGCCAATATGCAACAAGGCATAGGGTGGCTCGGTATGGGCAAAATCCATGGCCAACTCCGAAGGAATGGCTATTATCAAAACCATGAGCGGCGCGGGAATTTTCCCCAACGTGAATCCTTTTAGGTAAGGCCAGCCCAGCATAATAGCCAAACTGTAGACACCAATCATCGTTGCCCTTGGGTCAAAATTGGCGAAAAAGGTCGGGATAGACGTGATCATAGCCACGGTACTCATACCCTTGTAGAGCTCTGGATTGACATCCAGAAATACAGGGATTTGCTTCACGATAATGATGATTCCAATCGCAGCAAGCATGCCATGGATGGCAGAAAGTGGAAAAACATCCACCAGCTTTCCAAATTTGAAAAACCCAAATAACACCTGTACAATGCCTGCCACAACCGCCAAAGGCAGCAACAGCTCCAGCCACCACCACAATCAGACCTGCAGCAGGGCCTTTGATCGTCAAGCGAGATCCAGAAATTACAGAGACGAACAAACCACCAATGATGGCAGTAACCAAGCCCATGATGGGTGGGAAATCCGAAGCTTTGGCAATCCCCAAACTGAGGGGCATAGCCAATAGGAAGACCACAAAACCTGCCGTAGCGTCGGCAGCAAAATTCTCCTTTAATCCAGCCCAACCATCTTTAGGAGAGGTATTTTTTGAGTTAATATGCATATCGTGTATCGTATTTGGGAACTTGTCCCAGATGAATTAATGAGAGTGGGGTGATCTGTTATTTTTTGAAGCAAGGACATTCGGGTCTACAGCAAGATCCACTGTAGAAAGACTCTCTTGACTTGGCCCAAAGAAGAGCCGGGCAAAGATTCGAATGGCAGCTATTCCCTCCATCACAAAGGCCAAGGCAGCCAAGGTGGCTAGCACAAACTGATCTTCCTTGATATGGCTGAATAGCAGGTCTTCTCCAATGAAGGTTGGGGAAATAGGAAATCCAATCAATCCCAACACGCAAAGCAAAAAGAGGAAGGCGGCCAAAGGATTTTGCTTAACATGGCCTTGGTAGGAAAATAATCCGAGCGAACCATGACGACGTGTCATCCAGAAAATTAGCCCCCAACCCAGGAATCCGAAAAAGAGAACCCCACTGAGGTACATCCCTATTTCCTGTGCGGAGAAGTTTTCGTTTTCCGCGATAGCGAGCACCATCCAGAAATGGTTCAACAAAAGCATCGTCCAAGCCAAGGGAATGGATTTTCGCTCAGTGAACGACCGCAAAACCAGCAGCAAAGCAATGAAAGCAAATACCGAGGGCAAGACCTGGTGAAGGATTTCAGGAAGCACATAGCCCGTGAGTAGTAGATATACCCCAAGGGCATAGCTTGGAATAAAGTAGACGAATACAGTCCGGTACCTCAAAAAATCTAACCTGTGGCCCAGCTTTTTTAACGGCAAAAACACCAAGCGATTGACCAAGCGGTCGAGGTTCCATTCCTTGAGACTCCATACATAGACAGACAGATGAAGTCGATTCCAAGTACTATTTCCCTCTTTTTTTGGCTGTGGAACAAATCCATAAAATTGCTCTCGAATCAAGTAGCTAACCACAGAAGGAGAAACGAGCAGTTGGTAGGTTCTCAAAAAGGCGTTGCCTGCAAAGTGCACCAAAGCCAACAACTCAAAGCCTGCCGCCACCTCTATAAACATGATCCCAATCTGAGTCAGCGAAGCATAGCCTATTTGGGTTTTTACCGAGGTCTGCACCCGTGCTATCATCGTAGAAAGTAGCGCCGTTATGCCCCCAATACCACCAATAAGCAGCCGGACGAGCAGGAGATTTTCCCAGAAGGGAAAAGTGCGCAAGAGTAAAAATACGCCTAGGTGTACAGATAAGGAGCCATAGAAAATGGCGGAGGAAGGGGTTGGCCCTTCCATGGCCCGAGGCAACCAGGAAGAAAATGGAAATTGAGCCGATTTGGCTGCTGCTGCCAAGAGCAGCATCAATCCAATGAAAAGCGCAATACCTGTGAGTCCCGACTGGTGATCAGCCAACAATGCTGAATTAGCTAAATCAATAAAGGTGACGTTTTCATGCCAGAAATGGTGACTCGCCCACATAGCCAAAATCAGTCCTACATCCCCTATCCGATAAATGGAAAACACCTTGATGGCATTTCGAGATGGAAGTAGATTTTTACGGTAAAATGCCACCAACAGAAAGGATGATATCCCCAATACTTCCCATCCAACAAACAGGGTTTCGAAATTTCCCGCAAGAATAGTGAGGTTAAACCCCAAGTAAAAGAAAAGGACAGTATTGAAAAAACGCTTGTAACCCGGCTCACGGTGCAAATAATACCTACTGTAAAAGGTAATTAGAAAGGTAAGTAAGGCGCCTACGATAAGGTAAACAGCACTGACACGATCAAAGAAAAAGTCTATCAAAAACTCAAAATGGTCGTTTTTGAAGAGGATGATTTCTTTTAGATTGAGGTCCTTACCACCCTGCAATACCCAAAACACCAGAAAAACCAAGGTTGCCAAGAGGTTGATTCCTGCGGTATAAAAGGCGACCCGAGAAAGCCAGGTTTCTTTCCGTTCTGGGACAGCCAAACTAACTAAAAAGCCAAGAAGAGGTATACCAATCATTAGCTGAATCCAACTTGAAAGTTCCATCAGATTGAGTCGATTAGGTAGACAGGAAGATTTTGTTGCGTGCTCAAGAGCTTGTCTTGTAGGTGATCCAAGTGTTGAATGGTAGCGATCGGTTGATAGGAAATAAATCTTCCATCCACCAGTCGTAGCAAATCACCCGACTCGGGATCAATGACCACCAGATGCACCCAGAAATTGTTGATCCACTCCGCAATC
>JBIIFN010000017.1:0-24483 GCA_044237325.1 Algoriphagus sp. | reverse complement strand
TCACAAAACAGGTTATGCCAGGCAAGTGTGGTAATCACACGCACATCTAACTGGTATTCAGGATCTGCACAGGCATGGAGATCTCGCACAAATACCTCCTTGTTTTGCAAGAAGGTTCTCATTTTAGCATAAAGCTGCTCAAAGTGCGCTGTGGAGATCGGAATGTTGATTTCGCCCCACCAGACCGTGTCTTCAGTGGTATCGTCTTTAACTAAGTATCGGTCTTTGGGTGATCGGCCGGTAAAATTTCCCGTATCCACCATGAGTGCGCCAGTTGCGGTGAGTACCCCTTCTTTTCGTTGGAGTGCTTTGTCAATTAACTCAGTGGGAGAGAGGCTGTAGTTTACCAAGTACTCGGGATGGTCAAACTCAAGGCAAAGTGTTTTTAATGCCGACATATGAAAGAAGTTAGTTTGGGTTTATTGGTCAAAAAAGGAAAACGAAATTTATTCCTTTGAGTTCATTTTTTTTGCATAAAAAGTGCTTTTTTTCTCTTTTCAATCGATTTCGAAGAAAGTTAACCTCTTTGGATTTTACCTTGATTTGGCAAATATGGCTTGCCTAAATAGACTTTTTCCTGACTTTAATCAGGTCTCTTACCCGTTTACTGCATGATATTGTTTGCAATGAACTGCCAAAAAAGTTTATCATTGTAACTAAATTAACACGTTAACCCAGCGCTACTTCCTTGGAACATCAATCTAACTCAGCTTATGCAGGTCAAACTGCTTTTGGCCATCCTAAAGGTTTAATGACCCTATTCTTCACAGAGATGTGGGAGCGGTTTAGCTACTACGGCATGCGTGCCTTGTTGATTCTTTTCATGACCAAGGCTATTGCCGATGGTGGATTAGGATTCGATGACCCCACTGCGGGCGCAGTGTACGGCTTGTATACCATGGGCGTGTATTTGTTGGCTTTACCTGGTGGCTGGCTTGCAGATCGCCTCTTTGGCCTTAAAAAATCAGTTTGGTACGGTGGTATCATCATTGCCTTAGGACACTTTATGATGGCTGTACCGGGAATTGAAGGATGGATATCCGGTGTATCCGAAGCAAAAACTAGCCTAAGTGCCTTAGATACGACTTCGTTTTTCATGGGTCTTCTCCTTATTGTGCTAGGAACAGGCTTGCTGAAGCCCAATATCTCATCCATTGTAGGCCAGTTGTATCCAGCAGGTAGCTCCAAGCGGGATGCTGGTTTCTCTATTTTTTACATGGGAATCAATATAGGTGGTTTTATCGCGCCATTGGCCTGTGCGACAGTAGCGGAATACGACATGCACCTAGGTTTTGGATTGGCCGGCCTTGGGATGATTTTTGGCTTGATTCAGTACAAAGTCACTGGTAAGTACTTGGATGGACACGGTGATGTACCGGTTATCAGCAGTCCTGCTGAAAAGGAAGCACAGACTAAGTTGAAAACCATAACATCTGGTATCGGCTTGGTGGGGATTGTATTTATTGCCGCTTTATTTTCTGGCCTCATTGCCATAGATGCTGAAGCTATTGCCAAGTCATCAGGCATCGTGATTGCCATTGTAGCGGTTGGCTATTTGGGCTATGTTATAGCTTTTGGAGGCCTTAATAAAGGAGATAAGAATAAGGTAGGTGTAATCACCATTTTGTTCTTTTTCTCGGCGATGTTTTGGTCTGGATTTGAGCAGGCAGGCTCCACATTAAACTTATTTGCTGAGCGTTTTATGGATCGCACGGTATTTGGTTGGGAAATTCCTACAGGATACTTTCAATCCATCAATTCCCTATTTATCATCATTTTCGCTCCCTTATTTGCTGCTATGTGGGTTTGGTTGGGAAGAAAAAATTTAGAGCCTAGCTCTCCGTTGAAGTTTACCTTTGGCCTGGCCCTCTTAGGCGTCGGATTCTTTGTGATGTACTTTGCTACTAAAATTGCCGCCTCGGGTGAATTAGCAGCTCCAAGCTGGTTGATCATCACCTTCCTCTTTCACACCTTTGGTGAGTTGAGTTTATCCCCTGTAGGCCTTTCTTTGGTGACCAAACTGTCACCTAAGGGTTATGGTGGTCAAATGATGGGTATTTGGTTTTTGTCCGTGGCGCTTGGCAACTTGTTTGCAGGCCTGATCGCAGGCGAGGCCAGCGGAGGATCCGAAGAGGGGCTAGCAGCGATGCCAGATCAATTCATGATGATAGTCTATACTGTCATTGGATCTGCCGTTGTATTGCTTCTTCTAAAGCCTGTATTGAAAAAAATGATGGGGGAGGTACATTAAACGGAATTTCTTTGTGTGATGAGGATTAGGTAGAAATACGAGGTACCTGCCTTCCGCAGGCAGGCGAAAGACGGCATCTAAATTAATTTTGAATGTCGAATGCTGATTTCAGAATGTTCAATTGGGAAAATGGAACTATGCCATTAGCAGTCTTTTCAACCCAGCAGCTTTCTCTTATCTCTAGTATCTAGTATCTAATCTCTTGCCTCTTGTTTCTAATATCTTGTAGCTAATCTCTCGCCTCTAAGCAGCCTCTTCGTGCAAGCAGGTACATTGTACTTGATACTTGGTACTTAGTACTTGATACTTGATACTATTTTTTAATATCGAATGTCTAACGCTGATTTCAGAATGTTGAAGTAGGAGAAATGGAACTATGGCATATGCAGTCTTTTCAACCCAGCAGCATTAATCTAATCTCTTGCTTCTTGTCTCTTGTGTCTATTCTATCTCCTCTAAGCAGCCTCTTTATGCAAGCAGGTACATTGTACTTGATACTTGATACTTGGTACTTAGTACTTGATACTTGATACTATTTTTTAATATCGAATGTCGAACGCTGATTTCAGAATGTTGAAGTGGGAAAAATGGAACTATGCCATAAACAGGCATTTCAACCCAGCAGCGCTTATCTAATCTCTTGCTATTTGTATTTAGGCAGACTCTTTATGCAAGCAGGTACATTGTACTTGATACTTGATACATAGTAAAAAAAAAGAGGCTGCTCAAACGAACAGCCTCTTTGCTTTATTGAATGGAGTATGATTAGTTCAAGAACTCATCGAAGGTCAAGCTCACATAGTACATGGAACCTACAGTTGGGTTACCCCATGCTTGTCTGTATCCAGTGCTATTGAATAGGTTAGAGCCACCTACCTTAAGGATAGACTTCAATGCTTTCATCTTGAAGCTCATTTGAGCGTCAAACGTACCGTAAGCAGGCATCACAGACAATTGTCTAGAAGATACTGCTGGCGCTACGAAAGAAGACTGCCAAGCAAATTCACCCTGCCATCTGTAGGACATAGAGAAACCTACGTTCTTTACAAACTCACGGTTTGCAAAGTTTACAACGTAACGGTACTCAGGAGTGTTGAATGAAGGCTGGAAACCAGTTACAGTCAACTCCTCAAGGTCTTGAAGGGTATTGTAAGATACGTTACCACCGAGGGTGTAGTTTTTAGGCAAACGGTAATCTGCGCCCAATGCCCATCCCCAAGATTTGATGGTCTCAGTTCTGTTAACTGGCATGGAGTAGATGTTTCTAGTGTTTGCGTTCAACAAGTTAAGACCCAAAGTTGATGCTGGGCTAGTAGCCACATAGTTCTTATCCTGTACCAATACCTGGCCACCGATGAAGTTTTCAAAGCTGTTGAAATAAGCATAAGCATCAATCAACAATTTGTTTGCAAACAAACCTTTGTAGCCCAATTCATAAGATCTAACGGTTTCAGGTTTGAATTCGCTAGGCTTGAAAGCTACTAGTTGATTCTTTGCAGCAGCAGCAGCGTTTGCAGGCACCAATTGTGCAGCAATCACAGGAACGATGCTAGGTACCAATGCTGCAATGGCTGCAGGTGCCTGAGCAGCTGGAATTAATCCTGCTACAACTTGCTGGGTAATGATTGACGTAGCCTGTGTGATCGCCAACTGTGTAGCCTGTGCGATAGATGCTTGGTAAACTGGAGAAGAAGGTTGTGTTCCTGCCAAAACTGCACCACCGAAGTTGGTCACTGTAGCAAGGGTGTACACTGGGTTTCCAGCGAAGTTGTAACGATCTCTGAACAATGGAAGACCACCGATCAAACGTGCCTGAGGCGTTACCAAATCAATGTATTGATCTTGTGTAGTTGGTAGACGGAAACCTGTCTGGTAAGATGCTCTAAAGTTGTGGTCACCGGCAGTATAAACACCTGAAACACGTGGAGACAATTGACCTTTAAAGTTTTCGTTCTTATCGTAACGAGCAGAAGCAGTCAATCTCAACTTATCATTGAAAAGTGACTTTGCACCTTGTGCATATGCACCGTGCTCTTTGATGGTGAATTCATCGCCATTCTCGTCTGTTGCGAAAAGCGTTTTCTCAGAATCCAATTGGTAGGTTCTGAAGTTAGCGCCAACTACGAAGTCTGCCCACTTGATGTTAGTAAACTGGTAAGAACCTTCGATGTGGTACAAGTTTGTCTTGTCAACAAATTTTGCACCTACACCTGAAGCATTACCTGGGATAGGACGGTTAACAACTGCATCTTTAGCAGCATTAAAGGTAGCGGTACCTGGTATCAAACGACCCTGATCGGCAAATGCTCTTGCGGCATCGTGCGCCATGGCGTTGTCTAGACCTCTAGCTCTTGCTTGAGCAAATGCTCCGACGTACTGTGGGAACCAAGTGCCACTTGGCTTCCAGGTTTCGTTGATTCCTTGAGCTGCAATACCTACAGCAAATGCATCACCAGAACGCTCCTGTGTAGTGTACGCTCTCAAGAACCAGTTGGCACCTTTCAATTCAGCTTTGTACTGACCCAATTTGAAGTTGGCAATAGAGTAACGGTCTGCACCAGTATATACGGTAGTACCGAAACCATAATTACCTTGAATGATGGCTTCTACTCGGTCATTGATTCTGTAATGCAAGGCTGCATTCAATTTCAAAGATTTAGTACCATAATCAGCCAAATCAGATTCTCTGTAACCAGTTCTAGATACAAAGGTCTGGGGAATCAATGGAAGAAGCGCAGCAGGTAATGCACCAGCAGAAACCATGCTCTGAGCAACTGAGTTCATGTTGACGTTAGTCTCGTCACCATATATGTTTACCCCATTGTATCCTGGGTTGGTGATGCGATCACCTCTATTGATACGAGAAGCATTGAGCAAGGACTGATCACGGAAGTCATTCGCTTGCCAGTCATCTGCCTTCAAATACTGCACGTTAACTTTGAATGCAAGCTTATTATTGATGGCCTTGGCATATCTAGCGCTGAAGTCATAAAATCCAGTTCCTTGCGTTGTTCTGTCAGCTTGATCCATCAAACCAGTTCTTACGCTGGCGGATAAACCTTGGTATTGGAAAGGATTCTTTGAGTTCATCAATAGAATACCATTGATTGCGTTAGGACCATATAGGGCAGAAGAAGCACCTGGAAGCAATTCAACACTTTCCAAATCCAATTCAGAGATACCTACAATGTTACCTACAGAGAAGTTTAGACCAGGAGCTTGGTTGTCCATCCCGTCGATCATTTGTACCGTTCTCACGTTACCGTTGGCGTTAAAGCCTCTGGTGTTAAACGATTTAAATGTCAAGGATTGGGTGCTCATTTCTACACCTTTCATGTTATTCAATGCATCGTAGAAACTCGCCTGTGGTACGTCTCGGATGGCAATGATGTCCATCTTTTCAACAGATACTGGAGATTTCATAATGCTTTCTTCCACTCTTGATGCAGAAACGATTACTTCTTGACCCAAAATGGATGCTTCAGCAAGCGTAACCGCTAGGTTGGAAATACCTCCAGTGATTTCAACTTCTTTGGTGTTGAAACCTACCATGGAGAATACCAAAGTAAAGGGAGGAGCTTGATTTACATTGAGTGTAAACTTTCCGGATAGGTCGGTAATCGTTCCGATTACTTTTCCTTTTACAAGGATGTTTACCCCTACCAAGGTTTCCTTAGTCTCCTCGTCGGTGACTGTACCGGAAATGGTCGTCTGCTGAGCAAGTGCAACGGTAGTTCCCAAAGAAACAAAGAGAACCAAAGAAAGCACTGAGCCCCAGATTTTTCTGGTAAAATTTTTCATAGGCTGGTTTTGTAAATTGTTAAGGTGTTGATTGAATTTGGTATAGATAGAATCCAATTATTCGAAATTTATGTTAAAAAGGTAATTTTCTATCGTTTGGGCAGAACAAAACACCAGGGATTAAATCCCTTATTTTTTAAAAACGAAAAATTTATTATATTTTTATCAATTTAATTATCAAAATGACTAGTAAAATTATATATTTTATAAATAATTATTAAATTAAATGCCAATTATGTAATTGAACTTTTTAAGTAAAATGACGTATGGGTGGCCCTGAGCGGCCTTCTTTTTTTAGGATTTAGTCGTATTATAAACTTTTTTTATTTTCCTCATTTACGTGCTTTACCAGCCTATCACAGAGCTCTTTGATCTCTTCGGACATGTATTCATCCCCTGTGCTATTCAGAATTGTTTGAGCCATTCCACCAAGGATGTCGATATAAAATCGCTTCATCTCCACCACTGACATTTCTTCGGTCCATAAGTCGATTCGGAGGGTGGAATGGTTGGCATTGTCCCAAACATTTAAACTGATGCTCTTCGTTGCTTCTAGCCCTTCGCCTTCTTTGTCAGAGGCATCCCACTGAATGGCTTTAGGAAGGTTGTCGGCATCTAATTCAATTTGAAAGTTGATCTGTGATTTTTTCATGACAAGAAATGGTTCAAGGAAAAGGGTAGGGGTGGTGGTTTTGGTTAGTCGAAGGTCATCTCTGGAACTTCTCCAAAGATAAGGAGCTTGCCTGCTGTTTTGGCTTTAATTTCATCTACGGAAACACCCGGTGCACGTTCTTTTAAGATAAACCCTCCTTCAGGAGCGATTTCTAAAACAGCCAAGTCAGAGACAATTTTTTTGACACAACGAATACCGGTGATGGGTAAGGAGCAGGTTGGCAAAAGTTTAGACTGCCCATCTTTGGAGCAATGCTGCATAGCTACGATGATATTTTTGGCGGAAGCCACTAGATCCATGGCGCCTCCCATTCCTTTCACCATCTTTCCAGGGATCTTCCAGTTGGCGATATCTCCGTTTTCTGACACTTCCATGGCTCCCAAAATGGTTAGATGTACGTGGCCGCCTCGAATCATGGCAAAGGACTCTGCTGAATTGAATAAGGCAGAACCTGGCACCAAAGTAATCGTTTGTTTACCTGCATTGATCAAATCGGGATCAACCTCCGCTTCCTTAGGAAAGCGGCCAATACCAAGCAGGCCATTTTCGGATTGTAATACCACCTCTAACTCCGCGGGTATATAATTTGCAACAAGGGTGGGAATACCAATTCCAAGATTGATGTATTGCCCATTTTGTACCTCTTTGGCAATTCTTTTTGCGATTTGTTCTTTAGTCAACATAGCTGGCAAATAAAAGGTCTTGAATTAAAAATGGAGCCTTAAAGGTGTTTAGTCAATTGATACGGTTCGCTGCTCGATACGTTTTTCGTAATTTTTTCCCTGAAAAATTCGCTGCACGTAAATACCTGGTGTATGAATCTGGTTGGGATCTAATGTGCCTACTGGTACTAATTCTTCCACCTCTGCAATGGTAATTTTGCCTGCGGCTGCCATCATGGGATTGAAGTTTCGTGCCGTACCTTTAAAAATCAGGTTACCCGCCGTATCGCCTTTCCAAGCCTTCACGAGTGAAAAATCTGCAATCAAAGCCCGCTCCATTAGGTATTGCTTACCATCAAACTCCCGTATTTCCTTTCCTTCGGCCACTTCTGTACCTACGCCTGCAGGGGTAAAGAAAGCAGGTATACCTGCTCCTCCAGCACGAATTCGCTCGGCTAAGGTGCCTTGAGGTACTAACTCCACATCAAGCTCTCCTTGTAGCAGTTGGCGCTCAAACTCATCGTTTTCTCCCACATAGCTGGAGATCATCTTTTTTACCCGCTTTTCTTTTAACAGAAGGCCGATGCCAAAATCATCTACTCCGGCATTGTTGGAAACGATGGTGAGCTGGCCAACTTTCTTTTCCAAAAGGGCAGAAATGCAATTTTCTGGGATACCACTCAACCCAAATCCTCCCATCATCAAGAAGGCTCCTTCGGGGATGTCTGCCACGGCAGTTTGGGCATCTTTTACAGTTTTGTTGATCATTGGTCTTGGGTTTTCAGTACGTGTAGCGCTTTATCCTGATCGAGTATTAATTGAGTTTTCAAGGCGGTCAAATCGGCAAACTTTATTTCTTCACGAAGAAACTGAATAAAACTTACCGTGAGCTGCTTGTGGTAGAGGTCTCCTACAAAATCAAAGAGGTGTACCTCGATGGTCTTCTGTTCTCCTGCAACGGTTGGTCGGTTGCCTAGGTTTAGCATACCCTTGTATTGCTGGCCCTCTAGGTGAACAATTACGGCGTAAACGCCATTTTTAGGAAGGAGCTTGTAATCGTCTTTTACTAGGATATTAGCCGTTGGAAAACCGATAGATCGACCGATTTGTTGACCTTCCACCACGCTACCCGTAAGTGAATAGGGCCTGCCTAGGTAGCTTGTTGCAGTGTTTAGGTCTCCAATCTCCAGAGCGGTTCGGATTTTGCTGCTCGACACACCCATGTCTTCAATATCTTGTCGGGAAATCTCCTCGATGGCAAATCCGAGCTCCTTGCTATGCGCTTGTAGGTAGTCAAAGCTACCTTCACGATTTTTGCCAAACTTATGATCGTAGCCGATCACCAAGCATTTGGTTTGAATTTTATCAACCAGAATAGTCTGAATGAAGTCTACAGAACTCATCTGTGAAAATTCGGGCGTAAATGGTAGCACAATCAAATGATCTATTCCAAAATCGCGTAGCAGGGCCACTTTTTCATCAAAGGTGGAAAGCAACCTGAGGTGGTGTTCCTTGGGATATAGCACAAGGCGAGGATGTGGCCAATAGGTGAGGAGTACCGTTTCCCCTTTATTTCTCTTGGCTAATTCACGGAGGCGGAATAATATCTTTTGATGTCCTACATGAACCCCATCAAAGGTGCCTGAGGTGACGACTGCATGAGAAATCGACGGGAAATCAGCTAAGCCTTCATGAATCTGCATCAGACCGCAATTTTATTTCGGCTACCAAGGTGGTAAGTGTCTTGGCTTCCTGCAAGGTGTAGGTTCCAATACGGGTACGACATAAGGCCTTCAGATAAGCTCCGACTCCCAATTGTTCCCCAAGGTCTCTGGCAAGACTACGAATGTAGGTTCCTTTAGAGCAGGAAATTCTAAAATCAATTTCTCCACCTTCAAATCGAGTAATCTCAAATTCTCGCACCTCAACGGGGCGAGGATCCATCTTGACTTCAATGCCCGCACGAGCAGAAACATAAACACGTTTGCCATCAACTTTAATTGCTGAATGCATGGGCGGAATCTGAAGAATGTGTCCAGTTAATTGGTTGACGACTTCCTGCACCTGTTCCAGTGAGATATGTGATGGGTCTGCAACAGGCAGGATGGGCTTTTCCAAGTCAAAGGATTCGGTCGTGGCACCAATGACAAAAGTGCCTGTGTATTCCTTTTCTTGCCCCATAAAGCCATCAATCTGCTTAGTCATCTTGCCCGCACAAACGATGAGTAATCCAGAAGCAAGAGGATCTAAAGTCCCAGCATGCCCCACCTTTTTGATTCGTAGTGCATTTCGTACTTTTTTGACCACATCAAAAGAGGTCCATTCAAGCGGTTTATCAATTAAAAAAACTTCTCCGTAAGCGTCTTGCTGCATGGGTAAGGGGATCGCCTGGTCTAAAGGACTGAAAATTTATGCTTTGGGGGATTTGGCAAAAATGGCATAAAACTCAAATACAAAGCCAGTCAGAATGATCAAAGGACCAACGGTAAGACCGAGAACACCATTTCCATGGGGCTCACTATCCATACCCATCACTACAAAGCCCAATACGATGAGTCCAATGCCGATAAACATCAACCGGTAGTTTTTCTTAGAAAAAGGGAAAGAAGTATTGCTCATGAGCTTAATAGAGTTCGTCCAAAGACATGTTTAAGTATTTATTGACCGCACGTAAGGTGCTGAAAAGCGATAATAGGCCTCCCATGATCGTGAGGCACAGAAATAGGAGTGCCATCATTTCTGTATTTTGAAGCATGGCAAAACCTTCAATATTTCCTTTGGTGTATTCCAAGAGACCGAAAAGAATTGCAGAAGCTAGCAAACCTGCTGCTACCCCAAAGGCAAATGCTCGTACCAAAAACGGCTTCCGGATAAACCCACGCGTAGCACCTACGAGCTGCATGGAACGAATCAGAAAGCGTTGTGAAAATAGAGCCAAGCGAATGGTATTATTGATCAACATGATCACAGTGATGATCAAAATGACAATAAATCCACCCATTACTAGAGTTACTTTAACCAAGTTTTTGTTGATGGAGTCTACCAGATCGGTCATGTAGGATACTTCAAACACACCCGGTAGGGTTTCAAGGTCCTTGGCTATTCCCTCTAGTTGTGCTGAACTTTGAAATTCTTCGGCTACCGAAAAAACGTAGCTATCACGGAGTGGGTTGTCCTCGAGAAACTTGGTGAAATCTTCCCCTGTATTTTTGATAAAGGTATCAGCAGCTTCCTTGTTGGAAATAAAGCGAAGCTGAATGCTATCTTCGTTTGCCAAGACAAAGGGTCTGGCTGACAAGTTTTTTCGAAGGTCTGCTAGTTGCTTTTCGGGTAGGTTTTTGTCTAAGAAAACTTGAATTTCAATATTTTCTCGAATCATTTTGGTTAGCGAGCTCGCTTGAATCAGGATGATACCAAAAAGTCCCACGATAAATAGTGATAGGGTGGTGCTGAAGAGCACACTGCCAAACTTAAAATACCCCAGTTGTTTTTTAGTGCGTGATCGATTGGCCATGAAGTGTCAAATTCTGATCAAAAATAGAAAAGCCTGAGGGATTTACCCAATCAAAGAGGCAGAAAGGATGGGAATCACCTGTTTTTCTGTTACCCCCCAGATGAGATCGTTTTTTTCCTGCCTCATAAGAGCAAGTCCAGTGAAGTTACCAAAGCTGGGCAGTATCAATCGCCGTTGCCGATAGTGGAAACAAGGAATGCGTAGAGACTGGTTGGCAGGACCCCGCAATAAAATGCCTGGATGGATGTGTCCACAAATATTCAGGCTTCCTTCGGGAACGTGTTCCATAGGTTCGTGAGAAAGGACAAACGAGGCTAGTGTAAGTGGGTTTTCATGCACTTCCAAAATGGATTGCTGGTAAAGGCTTGGCGGAAGGATGTCATGGTTGCCTTTGACCAAGTGAAACTGGGTCTGCGGGAAAGAAGTCAAAAAAGAGCCGAGAATGTCCCACTGATCGTTCCAGGAACTGTGAAAAAGATCACCTAAAAAATAGGTGTGCCTAGGAGTGAGTGTTGCATGAAGATGCGTAAGATTCTGGTAGTCATGGTCGTGTACGGACTCTGGAATAGGAATTCCTGACTTACGAAAATGTGATGCTTTACCAAAATGAAGGTCAGCAATCAATAGTATCCCTAACTCCTTTATCCACAGTGCCTTTTCGGTCAAAAGCTGCAGGGTAAATCCCTTAAAATCTACTGTCACACGCTCCATGGCCTACTTGAATCTCTCTTTCACTTAAACAAAAACAAATCTATTCGTATTTAGTAATCTAAACCAACTACGTATGATGAATACCCCCCGTTTTCTCTCCCTACTTTTAATTACCTTCTTATTTACCATGCTTGCGGCTAATGCCCAATCTGAAAATGCCATTTTGGGAACTTGGTACAACACCGAAAAAACTGCTCAGGTAGAAATTCTTAAGAAAGGCAGCACGTTTATTGGTAGAATAGTTTGGTTAAAGGATCCCAATCCAGGAGGAAAACCTGCCGTAGACAAGTTTAACTCGGATCCAAAATTAAAGTCACGTCCACTCATGGGACTCAACCTACTCGAAGGCTTACGCTTTTCAGATGGCATTTGGGAGGAAGGAACAATATACGATCCAAAGTCTGGCAAAACTTACTCTTGTCAGGTGAGTATCAAATCTCCAGAAATCTTAGAAGTAAAAGGATACATCGGTTTTTCTATGATGGGGCGCACCGTCCAGTGGACTAAAGTTAAGCGCTAGTCAGAAGACCAATCTGATGCAAGTAGGATTATAGCCCTATTGAGATTCCTCATAAAACGCTTTCAAGAAGGTTGCTAGCTGACCAAATTCTATCAAGAAGGCATCGTGACCAACGTGGGATTCTACTTCTCGGTAGACACCTTTTACTACCAAGGTGCTTAGTAGTTTGGATTCTTCGGGAAGAAAAAGCAGGTCTGAACCTACCCCCACGACTAGTACGTTGGCAGAAATACGTTGAAGCGCTAATTCTAGTCCCCCACGTGCTCTTCCCACGTCATGACTATCCATAGATTTGGTCAAGCTCCAGTAGGAAAAAGCATTGAAGCGTTGGGCTAGTTTAGTTCCTTGGTAACGTAGATAGGAGGAGGCCAAAAATCCATCCAACTTTTCTTCCGTTTCCTTCTGTTTGAAATTGAGGTCTGTTGGATGCCTGTAGCTGAGCATGGCTATAGCACGTGCGGCTTCCATTCCTTTTTTTCCTGCCTCGGGTATGCGTTCTCCCCAACTACTATCAGCCGCAATGGCCATGCGCTGCGCTTCGTTGAAACCGATGACCCAGGGAGATGTTTTGGCTGCGGATGCTATAAGTACAGCATGTCGAACACGATCACCGAGCAAAATGGCTAGTTCTAGTGCAATCTGTCCACCAAGTGAGCCACCAATTACCGTGTGGATGTGATCAATGCCCAAGTAAGCTCTCAGTCGATCTAAGCTCTGAGCATGATCCCTGGTACTAAGCTGAGGAAAAGAATAAAAATAGGGAATACCCGTGCTTGGGTCTATACTAAGTGCGTTGGTGGATCCGTAGGCACTGCCTAGCAGGTTGGCACAAACAATATAGTAGTCTGAATGAGCATAAAAAGCATCTTCTGCTACCAAACCACTCCACCATTGCGCAGCATGGGAATCGCCTGTAAGTGCATGCACAACCCAAATGACGTTTGAGCGATCTGCATTGAGCTGTCCATAAGTGGTGTAGCTCAGGGAAAATTGTGTAAGCTGCTGTCCCGACTCTAGATTAAGAGCTGATGCAGATTGAAAAATTGCTTCTTTCATTCCTTCAATTAAGCCTAAAGTTGCGCTTGGAAAAGTAGGAATTCTAGGTCATTTTAACCCATTATCGGCAGCTAACATTTAGTTTTTTTGGGATAAAATCACTTTATACCCCTTAAAACTGGTCATCTGAATACCTGAAAATAGGATGTATTGCAGCTGAATCAGGTTTTATGGTGGTCAATTCTTTTATTAGCCCATTGTTTAGACCATAGACCCACCCATGTATTTCTGGTGATTTGCGGTCATGCCATGCCTGCTGAATAATGGAAGTTTTGAGAAGGTCTTGGCACTGCTCGAGTACATTAAGTTCTACTAGGCGGTTGACGCGGTCCATGTGGTCACCAATAGCATCAATTTCGGATTGGTACATTTTGTACACTTCCTTGATGTTACGAAGCCATTTGTTGATAAGCCCAAAACTTTTATTGCCTAGCGCCGCTTCAATACCCCCGCAACCGTAATGTCCACAAACAATGATGTGGTCTACTTCGAGCACATTCACTGCGTATTGGAGTACTGAAAGCAGATTTAAATCTGTATGCACCACCATGTTGGCGATATTCCGATGCACAAATACTTCGCCTGGGTCGGTACCCGTTATTTCGTTGGCAGGTACACGACTATCCGAACAGCCAATCCATAAAAATTTAGGTTTTTGTTGGTGGGCTAGCCTGGTAAAAAAGTCTTTGTCCGATTCCAATTTTTCCTCAGACCAAGCTTTGTTTTGTAATAACAGTTTTTCGTAAGGATTCATTTAGGTTTCGTTTAGGTGGTGGGTATATCCCTCGATGACAAGGGTCATTTCTCTGGAAGGTGCAGAGGCAATAAAATCATTGATGACCTCCTGGATATCGTAATCGATAAACTTTGAATTGGAGGCATTGATGATGATTTTACTTCCATCAGGAATTTGGCTAAGCTCTTGGATCAAGATGGATTTGTTGAGGAAGGAAACGTCTTTCTGAAGTTTGACCAAGTAATTTCCATTTCGTTCCGTGACCAGCACCGAGCGGTGGAAGTTGGTCTTAATGACAAAAAACAAACCTACAACCAAACCAATACCAATTCCCACCAATAAGTCAGTTAGTAAAATGGCAATTATCGTGGCCAAGAAGGGCAAAAATTGATCCCATCCTTTTTTGTATTCTTTGATAAATAGTGTGGGCTTGGCAAGTTTATACCCCACCAAAAGCAATACCGCAGCAAGCCCACTGAGTGGGATTTGATTTAGGAATCCTGGAATGCTCAGGACCAAAGCCAACAATAAAACGCCATGAAAAATGGTAGACCACTTGCTTCTAGCACCGGATTCAATATTTGCTGAGGTTCGGACAATCACTGCTGTAACGGGTAGACCACCAATCAATCCTGATAAGGTGTTTCCAAGTCCCTGGGCAACCAATTCTTTACTAGCTGGTGTAGTACGTTTGTAGGGATCCATTTTGTCACCTGCCTCAATAGAAAGGAGTGTTTCAATACTACCAATGATGGCTAGCGTTCCGGCAATCACCCAAAATGCAGGTTCAACCACTAAGGAAAAGTCAGGAAAGGTGAGTAGTGTGGGTAGTTCTTGCCAACTCGAAAGCACGGGAAGGATGACTAAGTGCTCATTGTCCAAGGCCCAACTTGGAATAAATCTTTGGTAGGCGGCATTGATACCAATACTTGATAGTACCGCCCAGAGTGCACCTGGAACAAGGCCAAAAATAGGATGGCTTTTGACCGCAGGTCGCTCAAAGGCAATGAGGATACCCAAAGCAACTAAAACAATGGGGATAGCGCCAGGGCTAAAATAAAGTAGCGCGTAATAGATTTCGGTAAACGTATTGTGCTGATCTGCTTGCTGAAAAGCAAAATCACCCAAAAAGTCTTTGTCGTAACCCAATGCATGGGGAATTTGCTTGAGCAATAAGATCAGGCCAATGGCCGTGAGCATGCCTTTGATCACGGCATGTGGGAAATAATAACCCAATACCCCTGCTTTGGCCACTCCCAAAAAAAACTGGATAATTCCCGCCACAACCAATGCACCCAGAAATAGGGGAAAGGTGCCCAAGCTTGAAATAGAATCCAATACAATCACTGTTAAGCCAGCTGCAGGTCCGGAAACGGAAACATGCGACTTCGACATGGCTCCGACCACTATACCACCCACAATACCAGCAATCAATCCGGCCATTGGAGGTGCTCCGCTAGCAACTGCGATACCCAAACAGAGTGGAAGGGCAACTAAAAAGACCACCAAACTAGATTTTAAATCACTGCTAAGTGTATTTCTAAAAGTATTATTCATGCGTTAGGAATCCTTTACGAAGGGTATTATCATAAAGTTTTATTGTACTAAAAGTAAACTTATTTAATGTAATAATGGCTTAAGTTTTTTGAAAAAAATTGAATATGATTGAATGAAATCTTCATTATCCTCCTCAAAAACAAGCTACTATCCACTAAAAAAAGTAGTTCATAAGAGCCTGGTATTTAGGACCCGTAGGTTGACTTTTTACTATTTTTTACGAATTAAAACTCACAAAAGTAACCGAGCATAAGCACGATCGATGGACTCAAAATCGAATCTATTGACTTGTTTTTCTACTTTTTCCTCGATTTCCCGAAGACATAAATTACCAATACTGCCTTCGTGACTGTGGGCTACTTTATTTTGGTTAGGAACAAATTTTCCGGCTTCTATGTCTTGTCCCACTTGCTTGTAGGCGTCGCGGAAAGGAACACCTTGGAGAACGAGTTCATTGACTACTTCCACCGAGAATACATGTTTGTAAAAAGGGTCTTCAAGGATGCCTTTCCGCACTTGTATGGAGCGTAGCATGAAGGTAGAAAGTTGAAGGCAAGACCGTAAAGTATCCAAGGCTGGGAAAAGTGCTTCTTTAAGCAATTGCAAGTCCCTATGGTAGCCAGTAGTCAAGTTGGTCAGCAACATGCCTACAGAAGTAGGTAGTGCCTGGATCTGATTGGATTTGGCACGGATCAATTCAAAGACATCCGGATTTTTTTTATGAGGCATAATGCTACTACCCGTCGTGAGATCGTCTGGAAAGGAGATAAAGGCAAAATGCTGGTTACAAAATAAGCACGCATCCGAAGCCAATTTGTTGAGTGTTGCCGCCATTCCAGCTAAGCCAAAAGCAAGGGTACGTTCTGTTTTCCCACGGCTATTTTGTGCATTGATCACGTTGTGGTGAAGCTCCGCAAAACCTAGCAACTGAGTAGTCAGACTGCGATCTAAGGGAAAGCTAGATCCGTAGCCCGCCGCTGAGCCGAGTGGATTTTTGTTGCAAAGTTCATAGGCTGCATGTAGGAGGGACAGGTCTTCACTTAGGGCTTCGGCAAAAGAAGAAAACCAAAGTCCAAAGGAGGAAGGCATGGCCAGTTGCGTATGGGTATAGCCTGGCATAAGGTCTTCTTTATGCGTTTCAGCCAATTCAAGAAGCAGTTTAGCGAGTGTCTGAGCTTCGGATACAAGTTCCCGTACCGCTTCACGGTAAAACAATTTGAGATCTACCAGTACTTGATCGTTTCTACTTCTTCCACTATGGAGCTTTTTTCCAACTTCTCCATAACGTGCAGTAAGTAGCATTTCGACTTGTGAATGTACGTCTTCAACGCCTGGGGCTATGGAAAAGCTACCCTGTAGGATTTCTGCATGGATTTCTTTCAGACCATGCTGAAGCTGCTTATTCTCCGCTTCGGTGAGCAAACCAATCTGACTCAGCATATGGGCATGGGCCATGGAAGCCAATACGTCGTATGGGGCGAGCAATAGATCGAATTCAGGATCTTTACCAATCGTAAATTGCTCGACCTCTTTTTTGCTGGTTGTATTTTTTTGCCAAAGTTTCATAGTCCTGGGGATTACCTTATGGAGGCAGCGTAATGTTCAAGTAGGCTAATGTATCCATGGATTCCTTCCTCTATTTCATGGAGATAGATGTATTCATCCGCTGTATGTGAGCGTGCTGAGTCTCCAGGGCCAATTTTGACCGATGGATAGGGGATAAGCGCTTGGTCGGATAGGGTAGGGCTTCCAAACGTTGGTAACTGCAAATCATTAGCGACGGTCATAATCGGGTGGTCCGTAGCCAAGAAGGAAGAACGTAAGCGAAGGGAACGTGGCTGAAGGTCTGCTTTCAACACGGCACGCAACTCCTCCAAGACTTCCTCGTGGGTGTAGGCATCGGTTACACGTACATCCAACACGTATTGGCAGCGATCCGGGACAAGGTTATGCTGCTCACCTGCATGAATAACAGTGCAAGACACTTTTGTTTTTCCGAGAGAGGGGGAAACTTTGGCGAATTGGAAATTTTTTAGCGTAGCAATATCTTCTAGAGCAAGGTAAATGGCATTGACTCCTTCCTCACGGGCTGCATGTCCAGCAGTGCCGTGAATTATTGCGTCGATGACAAGCAGTCCTTTTTCCGCTATGGCAAGCGCCATTTTTGTAGGCTCACCCACGATGGCTAGTTCCGCTGCTGGTAAAACAGGCAGTAAACTAGCAATCCCTTGTTGCCCCGAGATTTCCTCTTCTGCTGAGGCTATGAGCAACAGATTGAAAGGCAAGTCTTTTCCGATGAAATGGGTAAAAGCGCCGAGAAGGGCTACGAGGCAGCCTCCTGCATCATTTGACCCGAGGCCAAAAAGTTTTCCATCCTTTTCAAGTGGAGTAAATGGATCTAGTGTATAGCCTGAATTAGGCTTAACGGTATCGTGATGGGAGTTGAGCCAAACCGTAGGTAACTCGGGTACATAGAGGTTTGCAAAGGCCCAAACATTATTTCCTTGTCGTTGTGGATGGACGCCCTTCTCTTGAAGAAATTGGAAAATTAGGTTGGCAGTACCTGCTTCCTCTTTTGAAAAGGAAGGAATGGCTATGAGTTGCTTGAGCAACTGAATCGCATCGGTTCCAATTGATCCCATTAGTACAGGTTGTAGCGCTGCCGCTCAATGATGGTTCCGGCCTTTTTTCCTTTCACTGCCATGAGCAAGTTTTCTGCTTTCCCTATCCACACCCGCTGTACACCCATTGTCAAGGCTTCAAATGCATTGTCTAGCTTTGGAATCATGCCCGAATGAATCACATTTTCCTTTCTCAATTCTGCATAAATATCCTCGTTGATGAGCGGAATGATGGATTGCTCGTTATTTTCTTCTACCAAGACACCCGCTTTATTGAAGCAGAAGTAAAGGTCCACCACGTGGTCTTTGGAGAGGCTAGTAGCCAAGGCAGAGGCGATAGAATCGGCATTGGTGTTAAGTAGCTGTCCTTTTTTGTCGTGGGTGATTGCATTGATTACCGGAAGGATATCTCCTTGAAGAAGTAGCTCCAGCAGGTCTGTATTGACAGATTTAATGTCTCCAACATAGCCATAGTCAATTCCTTTGACTGGCCGTTTAATTGAACGGATGAGGTTGCCATCCGCACCTGTCAATCCGAGGGCGTTTACTTTTAGTGCCTGAAGTTTGGCAACCAAGGACTTGTTGATCAAGCCGGCATAGACCATGGTGACGATGTCGAGGGTGTCTTTGTCGGTGATTCTTCGGCCATCTACCATTTCAGGCATTACTCCGAGGCTTTCGCCAAAGCGAGAAGCCATCACGCCACCTCCGTGAACCAATACTTTGTAGCCCGGAACCTTGGCAAAAATGGCCAAGAACTCTTCCAGCTTTTCTGGATAGTCGATTACGTTTCCACCTATTTTGATGACCGAGATTTTCATAGGGAGCGAAGCTAATTTAACCAAGCAATTTACTCAATACTGCCTGCGCCGCATAGATGCGGTTGACTGCCTGCTGTTGTACCAAAGATCGTGGACCATCCAGGAGTTCATCTGAAAGCTCTACGTTTCTTCTCACAGGAAGGCAGTGCATGATTTTTGCCGCAGGCGCTGTACTTAGATGCGCTTCGGTAAGCATCCACCGCTCGTCTGTACAGGCGATTTTACCGTATTCATTAAAGGCTGACCAGTTCTTAACATACACAAAATCAGCATTTTGTAATGCCTTTCTTTGATCAAATTCGATAGTTGCTCCTTGAGTGAATTGCGGATCCAGCTCGTAGCCTTCTGGGTGCGTAATGGTCAGGTCATGGCCCATGCCCAAAGTCCATTCGGCAAAGCTATTGGCTACCGCATGTGGAATGGCTTTGATGTGTGGTGCCCAAGTCAATACCACCTTAGGTTTCCTTCCTGCAGGCCTGTTTTCTTGGATAGTGAGCTGATCTGCCAAACTCTGAAGTGGATGGCGAATGGCTGATTCCAAACTCACCACAGGCACTCCGCAGTAGCGTATAAATTGATTCAGAACAAAATCGGTAACGTCCTCTTCCTTGTTGGTCAGGGAAGGGAAGGCGCGTATTGCCAATACATCAAAATAGGAGCCAAGCACGGCAGCAGCATCTTTGATGTGCTCCACAGTCCCCTTATTCATGATCGCTCCTTCATGCATTTCCAATGCCCAGCCTTCCTTGTCCATGTTTAGCACGATAGGCTCCATGCCAAGCTGCTGTGCGGCAATCTGCGTGGATACTCGCGTGCGCAAGGAAGGATTTAAAAAAATACAGCCTACCCGCTTTCCCAATCCTATGCTTTTATCCATCCACGGATTGGCTTTGTAGCGCAAGGCCAAATCAATCAACTCTTGTCCGAGTGGCTGAGATTCAAATTGGATAAAATGCTTCATGGGAAGAGGATTAGGTAGGAGTTAAACTCAAGAAGCTAGAATTTCTTTCAAGGCGATTACAAACGAATGTAACTGATTCCACTCGACAGACAAAGGAGGAAGTAGGCGAATGGTCGTTTTGCCGGCTGCAGAACCCGTAAATAGCTGGTATTTGTCAACCAACAGCGCGCGAACTGGTCCTGCATCTCGATCCAAATCCAAACCAATCATCAAGCCTTTGCCACGTACGTCTACAACACCTGGAATGTCTTTCAATTCAGCCATCAATCGTTCACCAAGTTCCAAGGCATTTTGCTGCAGCCGCTCGGCTTCGATGACCTCGAGCACAGCCAGACCAGCCGCGCAGGCAAGGTGGTTACCACCAAAGGTGGTTCCAAGTAATCCATAACTGGCCTGAAAATCGGCAGAAAGCAAAAGTCCCCCGATGGGAAAACCATTTCCCATGCCCTTGGCAATCGTGATTAGGTCAGGGTAAACGCCCTCAACCCACTGGTGCGCAAAGAATCGACCCGTGCGTCCATAGCCAGATTGTACCTCATCTAGGATCAATTTGGCCTCGTGTTTTTTTGCCAGCTGGTACAGACCAAGTAAAAAATCTGGATTGGGTACTTGAATACCCCCTACACCTTGTATCCCTTCAATAATAATTCCAGCGATGGTATCGGTCCTTAATAAGGCTTCTACTGCCTCCAAATCGCCTAGGGGTACGAGGTGAAAATCTTCTCGAGCATTGCAAGGAGCAATCAATTTCGGATTGTCGGTCAAGGCCACCGCTCCTGAGGTTCGTCCATGAAAAGAACCTTTAAAGGCAATGAAGCCGGATTTCTTGGTCACAAAAGAAGCCATCTTCATGGCATTTTCATTGGCCTCAGCACCTGAATTGACGAGAAAGAGTTGGTAGGAGTGGAGACAGGAAAGTTCGGCAAGCTTGTTGGCAAGTTGCTGCTGCAAAGGGATCTGTATGGAGTTGGAATAAAAGCCCAACTGACTTACCTGCTCAGAAATGCGCTGCACGTAATGTGGATGGCTATGCCCAATCGAGATGACAGCATGGCCTCCGTACAAGTCTAGGTATTCTTTGCCCTGATCGTCCCATAGCACGCAACCTGCTGCTTTGACTGGGGTAACAGGAATAAGGGGATATACGTCAAATAGGTTCATTTTTCACAGGCGTTGAATTGACCAAAGGGGCCAAGTAGGAATTCGTTTTGTGCGACAGGGCTCAAAAAGCGATGGATTTTAGGTTAAGGCCCATTTTTTCATCTAGACCAAAGGCAAGGTTGAAGTTTTGAACCGCTTGTCCAGAGGCACCTTTTAGGAGGTTGTCCAAAGCAGCGTAGATCACCAGCTGTCCACTTTCAACTTGGAGGTGAAGGATGCATTTGTTGGTGTTGACCACTTGCTTCAAGTCAATGTCCTGGTCAGAAAGGTGGGTAAATGCTGCGTCTTGATAGAATTGTTGGTAGGTAGCTTTCGCCTCTTCCAGAGTACCCGAATAGGGGAAATAAGCCGTAATCCATATGCCACGAGCAAAATTGCCTCGATAGGGAACAAACAGTATTTCTGGGGATACCGCAGGGTTGACTTGAGCTAAAGTTTGCTTGATCTCCTGTAGGTGCTGGTGTGTAAATAGCTTGTAAACAGAGATATTACTTGTTCGGTAGCTGAAGTGAGAAGTTTCTGCGAGTTGCTTACCCGCGCCGGTAGACCCTGTGATGCCTGTGACATGTACGTCTTCCGCAACCCATCCCGCCTGAACAGCCGGAGCCAAGGCAAGCTGAATGGCGGTAGCAAAGCATCCTGGATTGGCAATGCGGGTAGCAGACTTGATTTTTTCCGCATTCACTTCGGGGAGTCCGTAAACGAAGCCTTCTTTCTCGTCTCGAAAATCAGTAGACAAATCGATGATTACGGTAGTTGCTGTAAAAGAATGTTCCTTCAAGAAACCAGCGGCTTTGCCATGTGGCAAACAAAGAAAAACTGCGTCCAAGCCCTCATTAGGAAGTTCATCTGTAAAATACAGGTCACACTCACCGAGTAAATCAGCATGCACCTCGGTAATTTTTTTGCCTTTTTGGCTAGAGGAATGCAGGCAAACGAGTTCGCAAGCAGGATGATGAAGCAGCAAACGTAGCAGTTCGCCCCCAGTGTAGCCTGCGGCACCGATGATGGCTGTTTTTACCTTAGTCATGCGTATCGTTCACTTGATGGTAAATGGCTGTTTGGTTACCCAATATCCGGGTAAAGCCCTTCACGTCTTCTCCAGTGTAGCCCTTGTTCATTTCGCCGTAGGAACCAAATTTGGCCGACATGAGGTCATGCTCAGACGTGATACCAAGTAGGGTGAATCTGTAAGGTTGCAGCAATACACGCACCTCACCCGTGACGTTTCCTTGGGTGCTTTCCATAAAGGCTTCAAAATTTCGCATCACAGGATCCAAGTAGTGCCCTTCGTGCAGGTGGTTGCCATAAAACTCAGCTACCTGCTTTTTCCAGTAGGACTGCCACTTGGTTAAGGTATGCTTTTCAATCAGCTGGTGAGCTTTGATAAGGATCAGTGGGGCAGCGGCTTCAAAGCCTACGCGCCCTTTGATGCCAATGATGGTGTCACCTACGTGGATATCTCGCCCAATGCCATAGGGGGCGGCAATGGCCTGCAAGGCTTGAATGGCTTCTACGGCATGTGCATATTCCACGCCATTGATGCCCTTAATCTGACCTTGAACGAAAGTCAATTTTATTTCTTTGGGCTCAGATTCAGTCATTTGCGTGGGCCAAGCTTCTTCAGGTAAGTAATCGGAAGAGGTCAAGGTTTCCTTTCCTCCAACAGAAGTTCCCCAAATACCCTTATTTACGGAGTAGGCTGCCTTTTCAAAGTTCATGGACACCCCGTGCTTTTTGAGGTACTCGATTTCCTCCTGGCGGCTGAGTTTGAGGTCACGAATAGGTGTGATGATCTCAATGTCCGGCACGAGAATTTGAAAGATCATGTCGAAACGAACCTGGTCGTTGCCTGCACCGGTAGACCCGTGGGCCACCGCTTTGGCTCCAATAGACTTGGCATATTCAGCCAAGGATTTGGCTTGCACAATCCGCTCCGCGGAAACGGAAAGCGGATAGGTGTCGTTTTTGAGGACGTTGCCAAAAACCAAGTACTTGATCACGTCTTGGTAGTAGGATTCGATTACTTCTAAAATATGAAAAGAAGCCACGCCAAGGCTTAGGGCTCTCTTTTCAATGTCATGCAGTTCCTGTGCGGAGAATCCTCCCGTATTGACCAAGACGGCATGTACTTCATGACCAAGGTCTTTGGAGAGGTGGAGTGCACAAAAGGTGGTGTCGAGACCACCGCTATAGGCTAAAACTACTTTTTTCATGGGTACTGGCTAAAGGTCTATCACAGACGACTTTCAAGAAAGCCTTGAAAGTCAATCCTACATTTATTTCTTGGTGTTTGGATCGAAAAGCATGGCCGTACAGAGGCAGTTTTGTCTCTTTTTGGACATGAGTATTTCAAAGTTGATGCAGCTTTGGCAGCCTTTCCAAAACTCTTCATCATCTGTCAAGTCGGAGTAGGAAACTGGGATATAGCCCAATTCAGAGTTGATCTTCATCACCGCTGCTCCAGTTGTCAAACCGAAGATTTTAGACTCTGGATACCTTACCTGGCTGAGCTTGAATACTTCTTGCTTGATTTTACGCGCAAGACCAAATTGTCTGTATTCTGGGGAAACAATCAATCCGGAATTGGCCACAAACTTCCCATGTCCCCAGGCCTCGATATAGCAGAATCCTGCCCAGCTCCCAGAGGAGGTCAAGGCGATGACCGCTTTGCCTTCTTCCATTTTGGCTTCGATATAGGCCGTGCTTCTTTTGGCAATACCGGTACCCCGAGCTTTTGCAGAATTTTCCATTTCTGCAGTGATGGTGCTTGCATAGGATTTGTGTGAAGCATCTGCTACACAAATGACGAATGATAAATCTTCCATGTGGGTATTTTACTAGCTATAACGCTTTTGACAAAGCATGATATGTTGAAAAAGGGAATGAGGCTATTGGCGTTTTCCGCGAAGGAAAACAAGGGGTAGGACAGGGTTACACCCTAAATGCCTGCCTCGAGTTGCGCACAAAAAATAGACAAGCCAAAGCTCTATTGACCACTGCTGTGCGTGGAAAAGAAATCTGGCTGTATGTAGCGTTCGAGGTTGTCATTGTTTTCGGCTGCAAATGTTGCCGGTACAACAAAGAATTGCAAGCATTTATTTCAAAAACTTATGCATATCCCTATTATTTTTCTAGAATCACAAGAAAAGGCAGCGAAAATTAACAGTTTGGCTTTCCAATAAATTACAAACCCGTTTATCCCGCCATTTCTTTCAAAGCTGCAACCAAGGCATCACAGTCTGCAGTGCTAGTGTACAGGTTGGGACTCACACGCACACCTCTTACGCCAGCACCATCAATGGGTGCCGTAAAAATCTTGTACTTGTCCATCAAAATTTTACCCATTTCCGCAGGGCTGTATTTTTCTACCCATACGTTACCAATACCACAGCACCTAGATGGGTCTTCTGGGGTATTGACACGAATACCTGGCAC
>JBIIFN010000281.1:0-7503 GCA_044237325.1 Algoriphagus sp. | reverse complement strand
GCTAGTGTAGGGTCGTTGGCCTGCTCGGTAGTCAATCTTGTTCCGTCTAGGCGGATGCTATTGATATTCACACCAGCACCCATGCGAAGACCTGCCTTCTCACTTACTTGGATACGGGTAGCATAGCTCAAGATCAATTCGGTTTCGGTAAAGGCGCCGTATTCGTCGCTGAGTAGGTTGACACCCATGGCGTTTTTACCTAGCTCGCTTGAGCCGCCTAGGTTGGCAAAGTCAAGTTCGGCCGACACGAAATACATCTTCGGGGCGCCTTCCCAACCGGCCCACTGGTTGCGAACCAAGCCTTTGACCATCGAGCCTTCGTAGGCCGTCAAGGCAGGATTCAAGTAGCCCTGCATATGACTAAACTGAGCCATGTATTTGCGGGATTGTCCGTAGGAAGCAATGCTTAGGAGCAGAGCTAGAATAAGCGTAGTTATTTTTTTCATTTCAATCATTTTAGTAGCAAGTAGCTAGTATCAAGTATCAAGACGCTTCCAGAAAGAGATTGAAGTACAAGACAATTCCCACTTCAACATTCTTCACTCGGCGTTCAACATTCGACATTAGTTTACATCTCGTCTTTCGTATATCGTACTTCGTATTTACAAACCTATTTTCTCAACAAATTCACAATTCCACGACGTGTAGCGCCAGTTTCTTCGATTTGAATCACCCAGTAGTACGATCCCACTGGCATTTCTTTTCCATCGTAGGTACCATCCCAACGTACATCAGGATTTTCGGTGTAGAACACACGAGCACCACCTCTTTCGTATACCGCAATGCGGGCTCCTTCGTAGAAGCGAACTTCTGGAACACCCCAAGTATCGTTGAAGCGATCTCCGTTTGGCGTGAAAGTATTGTAGATCGTCAAGGCATTGAAGTCTGGACGAGTTCTAGTGATTTCGAAGAACTTCTCAATCGTGTTGCCATCGCGGTCCAAGACACGAACCACAATGCTAAACTTCGTCTTACCCGGAGCACGATCTGCGCTACTCCAGAACAAGATATTGTCCTTGATTTCGAAGAACTTGTTGTCGTAGCCATCGCCAAATAGGCTCACCACGTGGATATTGTCCACTGGATCATTTACCACAAAGGCGCCTACCGGGATAAAGAAGGTTGTCGCGCTTCCTACAAAAGTACTGTTATTGATGGTCACATCACGAGGGGCCGGCTTAGGAAGCACGACCACACGAACTAGACCATTAACCTTGTATGGGTTGTAGTATCCTTTTGGAAGCACTAAGGTGCCAGTCAATTCGTAGGTACCGCGCTTCAAGATATTTACTGTCTCTGCTTTATTCCACTGAACCTGGAAGTTAGTCTTCTCTCCAGAGAAGATCCCTACCTCCACTTCAGTTGGAAGCTGAGCCAAGTGGTTTTTAGTACCCCACGGAAGAACAAGTTCTTCCAATACACTCAACTGAATAGAGCGACGTTGTACGTGATCTGGCACCCCATCGCCATCGCTATCTTTTGCGTCATTAGGATTGTTTGGATTGGTTCCGTCTTTACGTTCTACATGGTCAGGCACTCCATCTCCATCCGTATCGGTAAAGCTGCTCGGATCTTTCGCGTCTTTTCCTTCCAAGAATTCAGTGTAATCCGGCACTCCATCACCATCTGTATCTTGTTCGTCGTCACCACGCACGTTTGGATTAGTGGCGGCTAGTCCCATGTTCGGGAAGAGCACCGCTTCCACATAGTCAGGAATTCCTCCACCGTCGGTGTCTTTGAAGGATGTCACGCTGTTTGGATTAGTGCCGTCTCTCAATTCAATGTAATCCGGTACGCCGTCTTTATCGGAATCCTTGTACTTCAAGGAGTCTCCTGTAGCGGTACCTTCGGCAGTTTCTACAAAATCAGGGACTAAGTCACCATCCGTATCCTTGTATTTGCTGGCATCCAGAGGGTCTGTGCCATCGGTCACTTCCACGCCGTCAGGCACGCCGTCGCCGTCGGTATCTGCTTTCAATGGATCAGTACCCAAGTCTTTTTCACGTTGGTTAGACAAGCCATCGTTATCGCAATCGGCCGCATTCCAAGCGTCTGAAGGTGTGGCGTTCTGGCTCGCTATTTTGAAGGAGCAGGCATTCGATGGATCCGTTCCATCCGCACGCTCTTCGTCGTCTTTTACGCCATCGCCGTCACTATCTTCATTTATGTCCGTTACCGTAATCGTCAACGCGCGCTCGAAGGTCAAGCCGCCCGCATCCGTTACCCGTAAACGTACGCTGTAGCTCGACTTTGTTTCAAAATCAAATACCACTGCTGTGCTCAAGGTTGTTCCAGAAATAGAAAAGCTTGCATTGTCTGTGCTACCTGCGCCCGATATTAAGGCGTAGGTGAAGGATTCATTCGAATCACCGTCTGTTGCACTCAAAGTACCAACCGTGGTACCTGAAGCTGCATTTTCAGCAACTGCTGCCGCGCTCAAGGCTACTGCCGTAGGCGCCTCATTCACGTTCGTCACCGTGATGGTCAACGCACGCTCGAAGGTCAAGCCGCCCGCGTCGGTTACCCGTACACGTACGCTGAAGCTCGACTTTGTTTCAAAGTCAAATATTCCTGCAGTGCTTAGCGTAGCACCAGAAATTGCAAAACTTGAATTGTCTGTGCTACCTGCGCCCGATATTAAGGCGTAGGTGAAGGATTCATTCGAATCACCGTCCGTTGCACTCAAAGTACCAACCGTGGTACCTGAAGCTGCATTTTCAGCAACTGTTACCGCGCTCAGGGCTAACGCCGTTGGTGCTTCATTCACGTCCAATACTAGGATTGAAAAAGGTCGCTCATAGGTCAATCCTCCTGCGTCCGTTACACGTATCCGTACGGTGTAACTTGCTCTGGTTTCGAAATCAAATACCGCAGCCGTCTTCAAGGTCGATCCTGAGATCGTAAACATTGAATTAGTGAGACTACCCACTCCCGGTACAAACGCATACGTAAAGGTGTCTCCTGTATCTGCATCTGTAGTGCTTAAGGTACCCACAGTTGTCCCAGACGCCGAATTCTCCGCTACTGTAGCGGGAACAAGAGTCATTGCAGTTGGTGCAGTATTGAATACTAAGGTTACGGTAGCAGTGGTGCTTCCTCCGCTATTGCTTGCAGTGACCGTATAGGCCACTATACCCGTCTGTGTGGCAGTCAAGGTGCCAGAAATAATACCTGTAGTCGCATTGATGCTTAGGCCAGCAGGAAGTGCTGGGGATATGCTATACCTAGGGGCGCCTCCAGAAATGGTAGGCGTCATAGGCGTAATGGCTGTTCCCTGTCGCACGGTTTGTGTGAATGGAGAATAACTCAAGGCGCTTGGTGCAGTATCACTGAACACTTCCAAAGTAAAGGTGGCTGTGGACGCACATCCAGAAGCAGTCGTTCCTGTTACCGTATAGGTTCTAGACGTGCTATTCACGGTTGGCGTACCTGTAATTATCCCAATAGTGGTATTCAGTACCAATCCAGCGGGAAGGGCTGGGCTGATGGAGTAAGAAGCAATGGGTCCTCCAATTACAGTTTGGGTTATTGGGGAAATGGCAAAGGTGCGTTCAAACCTATTTGTTCCGATGTAACTTATTACTGGCGCTGCTACAACGGTAACAGTAGAGACAGTACTTGTTGTGGATTGAGAACATGCACCACTTACCACCACGTAGTAGTAATTGGTTCCAGTAGCAGAACTAGGAATAGAAAGTGTTGCTGCTGTTGCTCCTGAGATAGCTGTTCCGCCCGAATTACTTGCTGTGGCATTGCTATACCATTGGTAAGTCAATTGCTCCCCAACAGCACTTACGGAAATTCCTTGACCCACACAAAGTGAGGTAGTGGCCACAGGCTGAGATATGATCACTGGCCATTGTCTCGAAATAAAATTGGAAGTCGTTCCTGTTCCAGCAAAATTGGTCAGGGTTCCATTTCTACTGGAGAAGGCCGATAAATTAGGTAGGGTAGTAATGGATTGGTTGGATCCAGCCGCTACACCAAGGTTAAAATTGTAATAAACAAGTAAATCTTGCTCATTCCCAACCGCCTCTGTGCCAAGCCCTGCTTGAATTTGGGCTTGTGTGCGCTCTATGCTCCACACTTTCAATTCGTCAATCGCTCCTTTGAAATAGCCCAATCTATTATTTCCAACTGGTTTTACACCAATTGCGCGAATAGCACCGTTAGACCCTCTTAGATTTAAAGTAGCAGTATTTGCATCCTGAACCCCGTTGATGTACAGCTTAACAGTACCGGTGGAGCTTCTTGTAACCGCAATGTGGGTCCATGTATTGAGAGGAATTAACGTGTTAGAATTTATGCCGGCCCCCCATGAGGTTCCGTTTCCAAAATTGGCATGAAGTCGATTTTCATTAGTGATTGCCAAGGCTGTAACAAGATCCTTTGTAAAAATTTCATTGTAAAAATCGGGGTGAGAAGAGCCTTTCCAATACACCCACGCTTCTTGGGTAAAACCAGTGAAGTCTTCAATAATATCCCCAAGTAGTACGTGATCATTGGTTCCGTCAAAGTCTAATGCATTGCTCGTACAATCAAATTCAAAGATAGATCCTGTTGCGGCACCAGCACCTGTGGTCACTTCTAGGGTAGAAGAAAGAGTTGCGCTTTTACCCACAATCGCACGAACTTCTGTAGCAGAAACTACTTCAAAAGATCGGGCATTCACACCTCCTATTTTTACAGAAGAAGTCCCGCTTAGATTCGTTCCCGTAATCACTACGGTCTCTCCGCTTTTTGCTGTGGTTGGCGCAAAAGAGGTAATGGTTGGTTGAGGAAGCGCGGTTACTTGTTGAATCTGGCTAGCTGTAAGTGATTTATCCACAATGATAAACTCATCGATACAACCATTGAATCCAAACCATCCATCGATAGGATCGCCTGTCCAAACACCAGCCGTATTGACAGCTCCTAGTTGGTTGAAGCTCATCGATAAGTGGTCGGTAGTTCCAGTACTGGTTCCAGCTAATACACCATCAATGTAGACCGTAATGGATCCCGCTGCTGCGGAAAATTCTACTTTATGCCAGTTATTGTCATCTACACGGTTAGCACTTAAAACAGTTAAGGGCCGATCTAAAGGAGTTCCCTGCCATAAGTTGGCGCTTAATTTTCCATCCGATTGAACATACAGAATAGGAACATACTGCGAAACAGGGCCTACAGCTGCATTTTGATAGCCTAGGATTGCACCATAAGTAGCTGTTTTAAAACGAAGCGAAATGGTGAAGTTTGCCCCTCTTCCTCTAATTAGGTCATCTGGTAGTCTTAGGTAGTTTTGAACGGTAGTTCCATTCGCCACATTGTTGTTCGTAAAGCAAATCGCTTGACCACTTGCTCCAGGGCTGTAGGTAGCAGTACCTACCACGGTTCCATCACGATCTGCTCCCGTTTGGTCCAAAGCGTTTCCTTCAAACTTGAGTTCTACTACCTTAAAAATAAATCCGCCTTCTGTATCACTACCTGCAGAGTTTTGAACCAACACTTCTCCAGATGCGGCGGCCCCAACTACTGCCGTGATTTGCGTGTCCGAGTTGACCACAAAAGAGGTCGCATTGACATTGCCAAATTTGACTACCGTCACTCCAGTAAAGCCTGTGCCCGTGATCACTACCGTCTCTCCATTACCTGCCGTAGTTGGCGTAAAGGAGGTGATGACTGGGGCCGCCAGCTGAACCGAAGTTCGGTACAAGGCATATTTACCATTTGCAACCAAGGCAGGAGAGAAGGTGCTTGTGGTCTCATCCACGCCATTACGGGTATTGGCTGTACCGCCTACCAAGGTGGTCAAGCCCGTGCTATTTGCATCCGAACCAGAAAATAGTTTGGCAATTCCGCCTGTCCCAGTAGTAATTGTTGGCGTTCCCGAAACGAGAATGCTTCCGCCTGTTACGGTTCCGATTGCCGTAGATTTACCTGCATTCAATACAATCGCATTGGCTGTCGTATTGGTTGTCCCTACACTTTGTGCTAGGGTCAGATCGCCTGCTAAGGTTTCTACGGTGATGGTTCCAGAGGTCGTCAATCCATTTACACTACCCACAGTACCAATCGTCAAACCTCCACTTGCGTCGGTCAAACTTAAATTCCCCAATCGAGCCGCATTTGTGCCGCCAGCAACGGTAGCCACATTATTGCTCGTATTAGTTAAAGTGAAAGTTCCTGTACCGATAAGGCCTAAGTTTCCTCCTGTGATTGCAGCGGTCTGCGTCACTGCTCCTGGGCTTTCTAGCGTAATGGCTCCTCCAGTAGTCACAGTTCCATTGATTTCAATGTTTCCGTTCAAATTTGTTGTCCCTTCTACACTTGGGAGACCTTTTAGACTCACGTTTCCACTGGTACTGGTTATTGGGCTACCAATAATCATTCCTGAACCACGACCACTGTATCCAGAGGTGCCATTCAAGATTATAGCCCCACTTGCAGAAAGAATTGGAGCCGTTTGAAGGGCATCAATTCGAATCCCTGCAGATAACGAGTTGGAAACAACTGGGTTTATAAAGGCTCCTGACCCTCCCTGTCCATTGATAAGAATGGTGCCAGTACCTGTCGCCTGTACTTGGGAGTGGTCTGAAGTATTATCAATGGCTCTTCGAATTTCTACGCCTGCTTGATTGAAATCATTATTGGTACTACCAGCTCTACCACCTATTCCTGTAAGGTTAATGGCTCCAGTACCTAGAATTGAAAACCCTTCCAAAGAAAGTCCCCAATTGGAGGAAGAGCCCCCTCCAATAGATCCAATCGCGTCAATATTGATATCTGCTCCTGTAATTGACCCTCCATAGAGGCGTGTTCCCATTTGAAAATTTTGTTGTGCTCCAGTTCCCTGACCTCGAACAAGCACATTTCCTACCCCAGCGTTTACCGTGGCATTATCCAAGGAAAGTCCCGCAGTTACATTATCTGCGCCATGAGTAACTGGAATAAATGCGCCTATGGCATAGCCATCAGGAATTCCATCTGTATTTGCATCCGCACCACCTCCTAAATTAATATTTCCTCCGCTAGAGGTAATTGATGAAGCATTGAGTAAAGCAATTGTTCCTCCGGCTGTTGTTGCTGTTCCAGAAGCATCACTGTCAGACCACAAGGTTACATCGCCCCCATTGGTAGTAATGGTTCTACTCGCATTTTGGGTAATGTTTCCAGTTCCTTTGAATAGGATGTCCCCATTCGCAGTTCCTGCCGTAGTGTTGATGTTGCCGTCCACGGTGATATTCCCACCGTAAACAAATACTGGTCCTGCAAGAGTCGTCGCTGAACTTACCGTGATCGCAGATGTATTTGTAGTTTTTCCCAAAGTGAAGCCAGAAACAGTACTTCCAAGAGACACCCCACTTAGCGCAGGTGCCGCTTCAAAAGAAGTTCCCACCGATTCAAAAAGTACTGTACCGGAGGTATTGAATTTTACAAATTTACTTGATTCATTAACCACACTTATTTTATCAGACCGAAGAATAACATTAGAGGAGCTAGTTGCTACATTCGTCCCATCTG
>JBIIFN010000114.1:0-7569 GCA_044237325.1 Algoriphagus sp. | reverse complement strand
ATACCCCAACTCTACCTTCTTTCCATTGAGCTCCTTCAGGCTTTTGCCAAGCATGCAGGCAAAGACGTAGAGAAAAAACAAAAACTTGCCGGTGATACACCAGTAGCCTTTGGCAACGACCTCAACCTGGCCCAAAACAAGGTGCTTTCTCGCCTCCGCGAATCCCCCTTGTACCAAGCTGCACTCAATAGAAATGCGGTTAACTTGGACGAGCTGGAACTTGAAATTAAAGAATGGTTTCGAGAATACATCAAGCCCTCGGAGGCATACCAAGCCTACCTGGCCATAGCTGAGCCCACTTTTGAGCAAGATTTTGAAGCTGTGGACGAGCTATTGAAGAAAATCATCTTCAAAAATGAAGTAATCCTTAACTTTTTCTCCGAAAAAGACCTGAACTGGACTGAAAACAAATCTGTGGTACGGAGCTTAGCAGCCAAAGTACTGAAAAATGCCTCCCTCCCTGAAGCAGATTTGGAGGAGCCCATGCCAGAAATTGCCATCAATTGGAAAGAAGACAAAGAATTTTTTGAAAATATTTTTAACTTCACCATCGCTAATGACGTTAGCAACAAGGCACTTATCGCTGAAAAAACAAAAAATTGGGACATCGAGCGTTTGGCATTTACCGACAAGGTAATCCTCTCCATGGCGCTTGCTGAAATGATGCACTTCCCAAGCATCCCAGTAAAAGTGACGATCAACGAGTATATTGATATTTCTAAAACTTACAGCACGCCTAAAAGCAAGCAATTTGTAAACGGCCTGCTGGACGTTATGGCAAAAGAATTGATAGACAATGGGCAGATCCGCAAGAGTGGAAGAGGCCTTTTGGACAATAAATAAGACGACGATGAGCAAGACAACAAACACATTACTCGCATTCGCAGTAGGCGCCGGCGTCGGAGCTGCACTGGGAATCTTGTTTGCCCCCGACACCGGGGCCAACACCCGCGACAAACTTTCCTTCAAGCTATCTAAGTACAAGAAAGACTTGGAAGACCTCATCAACGAATTGATGGATGGCAAGGAAATGCACCTCAACGAAGCCAAATCGGAGGGCAAACGGGTCATCTCTGAAGCAAAAAACAAAGCAGAAGACCTGCTGAATGACGTAAACAAACTAATCGACCAAATCAACCAAGACAAAAACTAATATGAAAATTAGACTACTCAGCGCCATCGCCCTATCGGTGGTATTGTTGGCCTCTTGCTCTCAAGGAAAAGAAGACCAAGCAGAAAAAATCAAAGCATTGGAAGAAAAAATTGCTGCCATGGAAGGTGGAAACACAGCGGTTGCTCCAGAAATGGCACAGACAGCAACGGATGCTGATCCAAGCACCCTTGGTAGCTTCCAGTTTTCTGAAATGACCTACGATTTTGGCACCATCAACGAAGGCGAGGTTATCGAGCGCGTATTCAACTTTACCAATAACGGCCAGGCTCCTTTGGTAATTTCCAACATCACCGCATCTTGCGGTTGCACCAGCCCCGACTGGTCCAAAGCTCCAATTCAGCCAGGAAAAACCGGTTTTGTGAAGGTGGTATTTAACTCTGCTGCCAAGTCAGGCGCACAGTCTCCTACCGTGACCATTCAAGCCAACACCAACCCTGCTGTAACCCGACTAAGCATGTCAGGTAGTGTAACGCCTAAGCTTGCAGGTGGTGCTGCTCCAACAGGCCCCTTGAAGAAATAAGTGATGTATTCCTATATTCTAGCGCAAGCTTCCGTAGGGAGCAGCGGCATTCTTGGTCAAGTATTTTTGTTTGGCTCGATCATCTTGATCATGTACTTCTTCATGATCAGACCACAGCAGAAAAAACAAAAAGACACCAAGAAGTTTATTGATGACATTAAAAAAGGAGATGACGTAGTTACGATCGGCGGCATCCATGGCAAAGTATACAGCGTGGAAGGCGATACCGTCCACCTGGAACTTGATAAGGGCCTAAAGGTGAAGCTTGAAAAGTCTGCGATCTCTTTGGAGTTCTCCAAGAAACCTAGCGCAACCAAATAACGCCTTGCCTGATTCTAAAAAAAGCCCTTGGAGAATCTCCTCGAGAAAGCTCTCCAACCTAAAAGTGGTAGCCCTATGCATTTTAGCGGCTACCACTTTTTGGGTTTTAAATGCCCTCAACAAAGATAATTACAACACCATCGTGGACTATCCAGTCCAATGGGAATACGATACAAGCAATTTTGTTGCTGTTCAGCCACTCCCAAAAAACATCCAAATCCAAATTTCAGGAAATGGCTGGGACCTGCTCCGTAAATACTTTAGCTTAGGAGGAACCCCCTATCCTATCCCCCTAAAAAATCCTGACGAGAAAAATTTTTTACTGACTGCCGACATAAAAAGAGGCCTGGCAGAATTTATCACCCCCACACAGCTTGAAAATGTGCTGGGAGATACGCTTCGCTATCAGATTGACAAAATCGTCACTAAAAATCTTGTTCCTATCCTTGACTCCACTGGCTATTCTTTGGACAAAAATATTGTCCTAGATGGAAAAGTGCGATTTAACCCCGCCAAACTGGAAATCACTGGACCTAGCTCCATCTTAGAAGCCTATAAAGGAAAGTTTCCAGTGGTGCTTAACGAAACCAAAATCAACAAAAATTTTTCGGCCAAAGTCTCCCTAGAGCTCGACAAAAAACTTGCCGCGCTTGTGAAAGTCAACGAGAAAGAAATTGAAGTCACCTTCGATGTACTTACCTACTTGGAAGGCAACAAACGCCTGAAAATCAAAAAGCTAAACTTTCCTAAAAACGTAGAATTAGCCAACGAAGAACTAGTTCCCATTCTTGCCTACCTAATTGAAGAAGCCAAGGTATTGGAATTGAAAGACATGGAATTTGAAGCGGTGCTAGATTATAGAAAACGCAACCGTGCAGACAGCAGCCTGGTGATTAAAGTGTATCCAATGCCAAGCTTTTTGAAAGAAGTGCGAGTAGAGCCGGCTCAAGTAAAACTGAAGTATGACTAAGTCTCAAGCCCTACGCGTAGGACTCACCGGAGGTATTGGCTCAGGAAAATCCACCGTCTGCAAGGTGTTTTCCCTACTAGGCATCCCGGTCTATGCTGCTGATGATCGTGCCAAGTGGCTCATGGCAAACGAGCCCCTTCTCAAAGAACAGATTTCTTCCACTTTTGGACAGAGCGCCTATACAGCAGCGGGGCTACTCAACCGCGAATTTTTGGCCGAAACGGTTTTTTCCAACCCTACCCAACTAGCAGCCCTAAATGCACTTGTTCATCCAGCAGTAGCCAAGGATTTTGACAGCTGGGCCTCCCAGCAGACTGCTCCCTACCTCATCAAAGAAGCCGCGCTCCTCTTTGAAACAGGATCGGCACAGCACCTTGACTACGTGATCAATGTCAGCTCTCCACTCAAAATTCGTATGGCACGTGTGTTGTTTCGCGACAGCCACCGCACCGAAGCACAGGTAAATCAGATCATTGACCAGCAGCTTCCCGACGAACAAAAAAATGAGCGGGCAGACTTTACCATCAAAAATGCAGACAACAAGTTGATCTTACCCCAGGTCCTAGCCCTGCATGCCCAACTGAGCACAGCAACTAGAAAAGCTACCTAGGGATTGATTAACTCTTCAGCCCTGCTTCCCAGCTTTAGACTAGCTTTTTAACTGAAACAAAACTGTAACCTACTTATCCAAGGGCTTTTCGTGCCAGGATTTGTGTACGATTTTCCAAACTCCAGCTACTTCAAGTAAGGTTAAGTAATCGTAATAGTACCGCGTAGGCCAGTACAACTCCGCCTCCACCAAGGCCATCTTTCCCACACGGCGAATAGACTTAAGTTCGTTTCGGTACTGCGCAGGATCTCGGGGAGCTCCCGTAGCAGTAGACTGGATCCATTCGGCGAGGGGGGTCACCACTAGCACGTCTCCTCGATAGCCAATCAGTCTCGCCTGCGGAAGAAATGCTGCCTCCAATTTGGCTGTATCTCGCGCCACCATGCCGTCAAAATACAACTGCACCGTCTTGGCAATAGCCTCATCCGCATCGCTTTGAGCGAAGCTCAACATAGGAAGCAGGAAAAAACAACCTAGAAGGGCAGCCTTTTTCCAGCTAAAAAAGAAGGTGTTAAATACGATCAAAGCCCAAGTAAGGATGCAGTACTTTCGGCATGCGAATACCTTCTGGATCTTGGTTGTTTTCCAATAGTGCAGCTACAATTCTTGGAAGTGCCAACGCACTTCCGTTTAAAGAATGTGCCAGATAGGATTTTTTATCTTCCCCTTTTACGCGCAGTTTAAGGCGATTGGCCTGGTAGGTCTCAAAGTTTGACACCGAACTTACTTCAAGCCAGCGCTCCTGTGCCGCGGAGTATACTTCCATATCGTAAGTCATGGCCGAGGTAAATCCCATATCTCCAGCACATAGGCGTAGTACCCTGTAGGGAAGTTCCAGCTTGCGCAACAGGCCTTGTACGTAGGCACTCATACTTTCTAGGGTGGCATAGGATTCGTCCGGATGGGTGATTTGAACGATCTCCACCTTATCAAACTGGTGAAGCCTATTCAGGCCGCGTACATGAGCGCCCCAAGAACCCGCTTCTCTTCGAAAGCAGGGAGTATAGCCCACATTCTTGATAGGTAGGTCAGCAGCATTGACCTGAACATCCCGATACAAGTTGGTGATTGGCACTTCTGCGGTTGGGATTAGGTATAACTTGTCCTCCGTAGCAAAATACATCTGCCCCTCTTTGTCTGGAAGCTGTCCGGTGCCATAGCCTGAATCTTCGTTCACCAAAATTGGTGGCTGCACCTCTACATAGCCTTCGGCAAGTGCTTGGTCTAAGAAAAAGTTAATCAATGCACGCTGCAGTCTAGCCCCCTTGCCTTTGTAAACAGGAAAACCGGCGCCCGCGATTTTTACTCCCAGGTCAAAGTCAATGATGTCGTATTTTTTGATCAAGTCCCAGTGCGGCAACTTACCTTCATACAAAGTGGGAATCTCACCGTGGCTAAGCACCACCTCATTGTCCTCAGCTGACCTTCCTGCTGGCACGCTAGTATGGGGCACATTAGGCAATGTATATAGCAGCGCCTTCAATGCTTCTTCCGCTTGCTCGTGCTGATCTTCGAATTCTTTAATCTGGGTTTTTAGTAGTGCCGAACGGTCTCTCACTGCAGTGGCCTCTTCCATTTTTCCAGCTTTCATCAGCGCTCCAATTTCTTTGGAGATCGTATTTGCTTCGGCTTGAATCTGGTCCCGCTGTGTTTGGGAAGTCTTTCTAAGGTCGTCGATAGCCAGTACTTGCTCCAATACAGCTGCTGCATTTGAAAAATTTCGTTTTTTCAAGCCAGAAAGGACCTGGTCGTAATTTTCTCGGAGGTGTTGTACTAAAAGCATGGTGAAATGGAAGTTTAAACGCCTAAAGATAGGGACTTATCGGACAAAGATGGTTTTGGTGCTGCTTGAGAAAGGCCCTTCAAGTTCCTTATTGTCTACCCGCAGCAGTTGCACCTTCACTTGGTAATCCCCTTTAGGCAGGTTGGTCACCCGCAAGGGGCTTAGCTGCGTCACTTCAGCGACATAGGAATTTATAGAAATTTTAATTTTTAGTCCGTCCAACTTTAAGTCTCCTCCAAGCACTAAAAAATCAAGAAGAAGGTCCTCCCCTAGGGGAAGGATTTGCTCATTTCTGGGCAAATTAATTGCCAAATAAGGTTCTGCTGAGTAGGGAAATGGCCTAGAATCGCCTACCAGAAAATCGCGATCAATATAATTGCCAAAATTTTTCAAGGCAAAACCCTGGGCATCCACCAAAAATGCCACCGTACGGTAGGTGCCACGGGTAAGTTCACGCTGAAAGACGGGCGCATAGAAGCCCTCTGGATCACTGCCGTTGAGGATCATGAGCAAGTTGGGCGACTCACTTGTATTTTTTTGGAGGGCAAAGTTTTTGACGTTAAACTCAAATGGCACTTTACCTGGTTTAAAAACCTGGTTACCTAGCGGCCTGCTTAGCTCGAGAATGGCATCTGGAAAAGAGGCAGTGACCTCCACAGGTAAAAATGTAACAGGAAGTGCCGGCACCTCGGGTAGGCTAGGTTTGGGTAGGCTATCGGTGGTCGATTCCTTGGTTTCTTTTTTCTCTCCCGAGCAAGCGGCAACACCCAAAGCGAGGATTAACAAGGAAATCAGGATTTTATTCATGGAATCGCCTAAATTGAGTTTAAAGATATTTATTTTTGACCAATTCAACGTTAGCAACACGTAAACTACAGCACCTATGGAAATCTTGTTTGATGAAATCCCAAGCCTAGACTTAGCCGACTTTACTTCCGGTAACCCAGAAAAAAAAGCAGCCTTTGTACAAAAGCTAGGGGAGGCTTACCAAAATATTGGCTTTGTGGCCATCAAAAATCACGGACTTTCCAAAGACCTGCAAGACCGACTCTATGCATCGATTGCTACATTTTTTGCGCTCCCCGATGCCATCAAAGCCCAATACGAAAAGCCTGAAATCGGCTTCCAACGTGGCTATACAGGCAAGGGCAAGGAACATGCGAAAGGTAGAAATACCGGCGACCTAAAAGAGTTTTACCACGTAGGTCAGGACCATGCTTTCATCCCAGACAATGACCCAATCAAGTCTGAATACCCTGAAAATTTGTGGCCAAAAGAAGTGCCTCAACTCAAGCAGGACGCCTTGGAGGCTTACCAAACTTTGGAAAATGCAGGTAGACAGATGCTGCGCGCCATTGCCTTAAATCTGGGCGTAGAAGAAGATTACTTTGAAGCCAAGGTGGCACATGGAAATTCCATCCTTCGCCAAATCCATTATTTCCCAATCGAAAATCCAGACGAGGTGCCTGCAGATGCAGTAAGGGCAGCAGAACACGGAGACATCAACCTAATCACGCTACTGATGGGTGCAAGTGCCGACGGCCTTCAAGTGCTCCGTCGGGATGGCAAATGGATCCCCATCACCGCCCTGCCCGACCAGCTGGTGGTCAACGTGGGGGACATGCTGGAGCGGTTGACCAACAAAAAACTGAAGTCTACTATCCACCGTGTAGTCAATCCTCCTCGGGAAATGATGCATACCAGCCGATTCTCTATCCCATTCTTCATGCACCCTCGGTCTGAAATGGACCTTACCTGCCTGTCCAGCTGCGTGACCGAAACCCATCCCAAACAATTTCCGGACTGTACTGCCGGGGAGTTTTTGGAGGAAAGACTACGTGAACTAGGCTTACGCAAGTAAGATGTCTGTTCGGGCGGTCCGGTATGTAATTTTCCTAAAGGACATCCTAACCCTGTCGCTTACGGCTTTTGGTGGCCCACAGGCGTTACTGGCCATGATTTTGGAACGCCTAGTGAAAAAAAGAGGCTATATCCAGGAGGAGGAGCTGTGGGAATTGAATGCACTCTGTAGCATGCTCCCCGGCCCCTCTTCCACCCAATTGATCTCTGCGATTGGCTTCCGCGTGGGTGGACCACGCCTGGCTTACTTAAGCCTACTTGTTTGGATCCTTCCCGCTACCCTATTTATGATTGCGGCGGCAGCGGTAATTGACTTTTTACAGGAAAATAC
>JBIIFN010000113.1:0-7638 GCA_044237325.1 Algoriphagus sp. | reverse complement strand
AAGAAGGCTTCTTTCGCGGTAAGCGGTACTAACCTATGGTTCCTTGCGCTGAACTTCCCACCAAACATGAACTTCGATACTGACGTATTGGGTACTGGTGTGGGTAACGGACTTGGATTTGATTTCGTAACAGGACCTAGCTCTCGTAGATTGGGTGGAACGTTGACTCTTACATTCTAACTCCAAACTGAAATGACAATGAAAAGATTTATATATGGACTGACGCTAGCTGCCGGAATGGTATTGGCTACGTCATGTGCGGATAAACTGGACGAGCTATTGGAAAACCCAAATGCAGTTAACGCAACTACTGCATCTCCCGATTTCCTTTTGAATCGTATCCAGTTGGACTACCAAAGTTTATGGTATGGTATATCAGATCGTGGTGCGCGTTTGACTCGTCAAATCAACCAAGGATCTGCTTTGTATGAAGCTGGTTATTCTGCTGGTTCTACAAACGGTATTTGGTCTGCAGCTTACGCAAACATCCTTGCTGACGTTAACTTCCTTTTGCCTTTGGCAGAGAAGTCTAACTTGCAAAGACACATGGGTATTGCAAAGACAATCAAGGCAATGGTTTTGATTGATCTTGTAGATTCCTACGGTAATGTTCCTTATTCTGAGGCTTTAGATGCTGCAAACTTCAATCCGAAGGTTGATGATGGGGCAACTGTTTATGCTGCTGCTTTTGCTTTGCTTAACGAAGCTTCTGCTCACTTTACGGTAGCAACTTCTGGTGGTACACCAAATGACTATTTCTACGCTAGAAATTATACTAGATGGAATAAGTTGGTAAACACGCTGAAGTTGAAGTACTACTTGAACACCAAGGCGGTTAATGCTTCTGCTTCTACAGCAGGTATCAATGCTTTGATAGCTGCAAATGCCTTGATTGGAACTGGTGATGATTTCGTCTTCCGTTTTGGTACTACTGCTGCTGATCCAGATTCTAGACACCCTAAGTTTGCAGGACAATATACTGCAGGTGGTGGTGACTACCAGTCTACGGATTTCATGCACCATTTGACAGTGGAAAAAGGTTTTGACGATCCACGTGTACGTTATTACATGTACCGTCAGGTATTGACCAATACAACTAACGTAGATGAACAAGAGTGTATCTCTCAGATCGCTCCTCCTCACTACTTGGTAGGTAACTATCCTTACTGTAATCCTGCGGGTAACAAAGGTTACTGGGGTCGTGATCACTTGGATCCAGACGGTATTCCACCAGATGGTTTGAAGCGTACTGCTTATGGTGCATTCCCTGCTGGGGGTCGTTTTGACAACAGCTCTGCAGTTCCTGTAAGTAACCCTGCTTTGGGTATGAGAGGTGCTGGTATTCACCCAATCATGTTGGCTGCCTATGTTGACTTTATGTTGGCTGAAGCTGCTTTGACCCTTGGAACTACTGGTAATGCGAAGACCTACTTGACTAATGGTATCACAAAGCACATGAACTATGTTCGTGCTTTTGCTACTGCTGGTGCAGAAGGAGCTACTATCACTGCATTTGAGCCTGCCGCTACGTATACTGCCAAAGTGACCAACTACACCAATTATGTAGGTGCACAGTACGATGCAGCAGCTAGCGATGATGCTCGTATGAACGTAGTAGGTAGAGAATACTGGTTGTCTTTGTACGGTAACGGTAAAGAGTCTTTTGACTTGTACAGAAGAACTGGTAAGCCGTCTCGTATGCAACCTGGATTGGAAGCAGTTACCGGCCCATTTGTTAGATCATATTTGTATCCTAACAACTACATGGTAACCAATACCACTGCAGTGCAGAAACAGAATCTAGCGACTCAAGTGTTCTGGGATAAGAATCCTGCTTCACCTTGGATTTATTAACCTTATAAATTAGAAAATATGAAAACGCTAAAATATAGTTTCGGCTTGTTGGCAATGGCTCTCATCTTTCTAAGTTCTTGTCGTGACTTTGTGGAACCTGCTGTTCCTTACAAAGATTTCGATACAGGAGCTTACTTGAGAACTATTGCAAGAACGAGCACTACGTTTAACTTCTTCAACTTGGCCAGCTCAAAGTTTGCGCTAACGCTTGAGGCAGTTGATGTTGAAGACGGAAAGACTGTACAAACAGTAGAGATCCGTGTACGTCACAGACGTTTGATTCCAGGTGTAGGTTTGAAGTATACTCCTGCAAACGATGTGTTGGTGAAGACCCTTCAGGCATCTGACTTCACTACCAATACTACATCTCGTTTCTTGAGAGCTTCTTTCGAAGTGACAGCAGCAGAAGCAATTGCTGCAGTTGGTTTGACTGCTGCAGGTATCCAAGGTGGTGATGTGTTTGAATTCCGCTTGGTCTTGAATGATAAGTTTGGTAGAAGTTTCTCTTCAACAAACGTAACTACCAACGTGGCTGGAGCGCCATTCTATGACTCTCCATTCCAGTATCCAGTTGCTGTAGTATGTCCATCTGATTTGGCAGGTACTTATGCATTCGATGCATTGGAGACCTTCTGCGGTAAGACGTTCTCTGGATCTATTACATGGACTGCTGTAGCTGCATCTCCAGGTTCTTACGCCGTTTCTGACGGAACGTTTGGAGCTTGGAATGCTTGTTATCCTGATCCATGGGGAACTGGAGCAGTACGAATCAGTGATGCTTGTGGTAAGTTGACCATGAGTGGAGCAGATAAGTATGGCGATAGCTACTCTATGACTTTCAAAAGCCGTACTGATGCAGTGCTAACCTTCGAGTGGAAAAACACTTACGGTGAGTTCGGTACAGTGGCTGTTAAGTCAAACGCTGGTAAGCCTTGGCCTACTACCTTGAAGTAATTACTTCTTACTAGCTAATTCAAAAGGCCCCGCATTTTTGCGGGGCCTTTTTCTTTTTTAGGAAGTGTGAGGTGGCTGAAAGGCTTTGCAAAAATTGCCGATTGTCTGAGGTAGGATTTTTCTAGTGAGCGATCATCTTGGCTAAGCGATTAGATGAGTTATTTATTCAATGCTCGTGATTTCAGATGCAGGATGTAGGATAGGAAGGTGAAGTCGATAAAAGCCCCCAGTTTTACATGATGCTGATTTTTTTAATTTGATTTTCTCCTGTACTTGAATAGGAGGGATGTAGGTTGTTTGGTTGGACTATTCCAATGTGGTAGAGCGTTTTTAAGGAGTTAGTTTTTTAACTCTATTCAATTAAAATTTGAGTAAGCGAATAAGCAATTTTTAAGTTATAATTTTTCCATTTAGATTTGATCATCAACGATACAAACCATGGATAAATTCACCTACATCGCCAACGCACACGTGTCCTACATCGACGAGTTGTATGCGGCCTACCAACGTGACGCTACTAGTATTGACCCTAGCTGGAAAGAATTTTTTGATGGCTTTGATTTTGCGTTGACGCATTATGGCCAAGAAGGAAGTACTTCTTCTACACCTAGTGTATCTGTCAATACGACAGCGGCTCCTCAGGCATCTGGCACCATCATGGATTTGGGTATGTTGCCAAAAGAGATCCGTGTACGTGCCTTAATTCATGGCTACCGCTCCCGTGCCCACTTGCGTTCTAAAACCAACCCGGTTCGTGAACGAAGAGATCGTAAGCCGCTGATCAATCCTGAAATCTTTGGGCTAGGTGAGTCCGATATGCAGACCGTTTTTGAGGCTGGAAATGAAATCGGCATCGGTGCAGCTACGCTTGCTAAAATCTTGGATTCTCTCAAGACTATTTACGAAGGTCCTATGGGCTTTGAGTACCTGTATATTCGAGATGCTGAAATCTTAGATTGGTTCAAAACTAAAGTTGAAAAAGAGGCACTTGCTTTTAGTCCTTCTCAAGAAGAGAAAAAACGTATTCTCTTTAAATTGAACCAGGCAGTTGTTTTTGAAAATTTCCTACACACCAAATACCTTGGGCAAAAAAGATTCTCGTTGGAAGGTGGTGAAAGTACAATTCCCTTCTTGGATGCGGTCATCACGACGGCTGCTCAAAACGGCGTAGAAGAAGTAATGATCGGTATGGCGCACAGAGGCCGGTTAAACGTACTTGTCAATATCATGGGTAAAACCTATGAGCAAGTGTTTTCCGAATTTGAAGGCACGGCCAAGCCAGATTTGACCATGGGAGATGGGGATGTAAAGTACCACATGGGCTATTCCTCCGATGTAATCACGCCAGAAAATAACAAGGTTCACTTGATGCTAGCCCCTAATCCTTCTCACTTAGAAGCGGTGAATCCGGTAGTGGAAGGGTTTTTGCGTGCAAAGATGGACCATGCACACAAGGGAAATGCTAAAAAAGCGCTTCCAATCTTAATTCATGGTGACGCTGCTGTTGCAGGCCAAGGTATTGTGTATGAAGTTACGCAAATGGCCGGCCTCAAGGGTTATAATACCGGAGGTACTATCCACTTTGTTATCAACAACCAGGTGGGCTTTACCACTGACTTTGACGATGCGCGTACCTCCATTTACTGTACAGATGTAGCCAAAATCATCGACGCTCCAGTTATCCACGTCAACGGTGACAACGCGGAAGCAGTTTATTTTGCAGCGAAGCTAGCCGCTGAATTCCGTCAAAAATTCAGCAAAGACATTTTCGTAGACATGGTCTGCTACCGTCGTCACGGCCATAATGAGTCCGACGAACCTAAGTTTACGCAACCAGAACTCTATAACATCATCTCTAAGCATCCCAACCCAAGAGAGATTTATGTGAAGCGCCTTACCGAGCGAGGTGACTTTGACGCTCAAATCGCCGTTCAGATGGACGAGGCCTTCCGACAGCTTTTGCAGGACCGCCTCAACCTTGTCAAAGAAAAGCCGCTTCCTTACCAAGCCACCAAACTGGAGACAGAATGGGCCAACTTGCGTCGCTCTACGCCAGCGGATTTTGACCAATCGCCAGAGACGTTTATTTCCATGGATAAAATCGAAAAGGTAGCGGAAGCCATTACCTTCATTCCAAAAGGATTTAGACCTATCAAGCAGATCGAGGCGCAAATGAAGCAGCGCAAGGAAATGTTCTTTGAAACCAAAGAACTCAACTGGGCTGCTGCCGAACTCCTTGCCTATGGCTCTCTTCTTCTAGAAGGAAAGACTGTTCGCCTAACTGGTCAAGACGTGCAGCGAGGCACCTTCTCTCACCGCCATGCGGTGATTCACGAAGCCAATACCAACCAGCCTTTCAACTCCCTCCTGGAGATGAAAGACCGCGCGGGTCAATTTTATATTTATAACTCCCTGCTATCGGAATATGCCGTATTGGGATTTGAATATGGCTATGCGATGGCCAATCCAAATGCACTCACCCTCTGGGAAGGTCAGTTTGGAGACTTTGCCAACGGCGCGCAGACGATGATCGATCAGTTTATCACGTCGGGTGAAACCAAATGGCAGAAAATGAATGGCATCGTGATGCTTTTGCCGCACGGCTACGAAGGCCAAGGTCCAGAGCACTCCAATGCCCGGCCAGAGCGCTTCCTTCAGTTGTCTGCTGAGTACAATATTGTCGTAACCAATATTACCGAACCATCCAACTTCTTCCACATGCTGAGAAGACAGTTGACTTGGGACTTTAGAAAGCCCTGCGTGGTCATGTCGCCCAAGTCGCTGTTGAGACATCCCAAGGTTGTGTCTCCACTCGCTGAGTTTACCTCCGGTAGGTTTAGGGAAGTGTTGCCCGATACTACGGTCAAGGCAAAAGATGTAAAGCGCGTAGTCCTATGCACGGGTAAAGTGTACTATGACCTCGAGGAGGCCAGAGAGAAAGAAAAAAACACGCAGGTAGCACTGGTACGCGTGGAGCAACTGCATCCACTGCCTAAAAAGCAACTGCTGGATAGTATCAAAAGCTACAAAGGTGCAGAGGTAGTTTGGGTGCAAGAAGAGCCAGAAAACATGGGCTACTGGAACTATTTGTTGCGCTTGCTTTACAAGGAGCTTCCAATGCGCGTGATTGCAAGGAAAGCTAGTGCTTCTCCCGCAACAGGTTATAATAAAGTACACGTGGAAGAGCAGCGCGCATTAATTGCTCAAGCTCTGACATTGTAATCCTCGCCGGGCTGGTGCCTAGCCGTTTGTTTTTCAATTAAATACGTATACCCTCTCTGACGAAGTAATTCGGAGATAAAAATAAAAGACCATGAGCAAAGAAATGAGAGTACCTACTGTTGGCGAATCCATCTCGGAAGTAACCGTAGGACAATGGTTTAAGAAAGATGGAGACCTTGTTCAGTTGGACGAGATCCTCTGCGAATTGGAATCTGACAAAGCCACCTTTGAGTTTCCTTCGGAAGCCGCTGGTGTGCTACGCATCAAAGCCCAGGAGGGTGATTCTGTTGAAATCGGTGGATTGATTTGTGTGATCGAAGAAAGCGCAACAGCTTCGGTTCCTGCTGCTGCCCCTGCACTAGCTCCTGTTGCCGCCGCTGCGCCAGTAGCTGCTGCCACTACGGCTGCATCGGTCAAGGACATGATTGTGCCCACAGTGGGCGAGTCCATTACCGAGGTGACACTAGCCAACTGGCTAAAGAAAGACGGTGACTTGGTTACCTTGGACGAAATAATTGCCGAGGTAGATTCTGATAAGGCTACTTTTGAACTGCCTGCCGAAGCAACAGGCATCCTGCGCCATGTGGCCAAAGAAGGGGATGTATTGGCTATCGGTGGGCTTATTTGTAGAATAGAAGTGGCTGCTGGTGCATCGGGTGCTGCTACAATAGCAAGCCCTGCCGCTACCCCTGCCACAGCTGCAGTAAGTCCTGCAACAGAGAACTATGCCACTGGACATGCGTCTCCTGCAGCCGCCAAAATCTTGGCTGAAAAGGGTATCCCTGCCGCTACAGTGGTGGGTACAGGCAAAGAGGGTCGAGTAACCAAAGAAGATGCCCTTACAGCATCTCCTGCAGCCCCTTCAACGAATCAAGCACCTGCAGCTGCTCCAGTGGCTCAAGCAGCCCCTGTAGCTGCGGCTTCTGGTGCGAGAGGAGTGCGAAGAGAAAAAATGTCCTCCTTAAGAAAGACCGTTTCTCGTCGTTTGGTAGCGGTGAAAAATGAAACCGCGATGTTGACCACCTTCAATGAGGTAAACATGAAGCCAATCATGGACATGCGTGCCAAGTTCAAGGACCAGTTCAAGGAGAAGCATGGTGTAGGCCTAGGCTTCATGTCCTTCTTTACCAAGGCGGTTTGCGTAGCCTTGAAAGAATGGCCCGCGGTCAATGCACAGATCGATGGCAACGAGCTTCTTTTCAATGATTTTTGTGACATCTCCGTAGCTGTATCCGCTCCAAAGGGCTTGGTGGTTCCGGTGATTCGAAATGCAGAAGCGCTTTCCTTTGAGCAAATAGAAAAAGAAATTGTTCGCTTGGCGGGCAAGGCACGGGACAACAAGCTTTCTATTGAGGAGATGACGGGGGGGACCTTCACTATCACCAATGGGGGCGTGTTTGGTTCCATGATGTCCACTCCGATCATCAATGCGCCACAGTCGGCGATTTTGGGTATGCACAATATTGTGGAGCGTCCGATTGCCGAAAATGGGCAAGTGGTAATTCGCCCAATGATGTATCTGGCTTTGTCTTACGATCACCGCATCATCGACGGCCGCGAGTCTGTTAGCTTCCTAGTTCGCGTGAAGCAACTGCTCGAAGATCCGAC
>JBIIFN010000112.1:0-7667 GCA_044237325.1 Algoriphagus sp. | reverse complement strand
TGCGGGGTCACTGAGGCCGGCATCTATACCATTTCTGCTACCCAAGCACGTCAACTCGGCTTCCAAAGTTTAGACGAAGTCGCCATCTACGGCTATCCAGGCATGCTGCCTCAAGTGCTGGACTCGGCACAGCTCTCCCTTCAGGAAATACCTGGATGGCAGTCAGGTGAGGGCCTGTATTTTTATCTAGAAGGACCCAACAGCATTCGCCTCTCAGAAGAAGGGATACTCGACTATAGCCACCATATCTACACAGACACCCTTCGGTATTTGCTTGGAAAAAAGACTGCTCCAAAACGGATACAAGAACTGGCTGGATTGACGCAAGCTCCTGCCTCACCACCGCTCACTTACCGCCTCCATGCACTGAAGGAGGAAAAGATAAACCTCCTCAACTCCGGAAGGTCGTGGTACTCCAACCCCATCAGGCAAGGGCAAAGCCTCAGCATTTCCTTTGGGCTCAGCACCGCAAGCACTGCTCCCTGGCTTCTACATGCCCGCCTAATGAGCCAATCCAACAGCCCCTCACTCATGCGAGCGCTACTAGGCAATGAGCTACTGCAGGAAGTGGGATTTCCAGCCCTTCCCTCCAGTACCTACAGCGTAAAAGGCAACGAGGCTAGCTTTTCGCTTGGATTTTCTCCCAGTGGTGGCCGACTAGACCAACTCCGGTTTGTCTACCAAGGAACAGGATCGGGACACTTGGATGTAGTCTTGGTAGGTGTCCCTTTTGCGAGCCTTAGCCCAAGTGAAGGGATATACCATAGCGCAACGCAAGTGCAATTTCCACTGCAATCAGGCCTACAAACCTGGGAGGTATCCACCCTGCATCAGCCTCAGGTGTACCAAACTGGAAAAGCGGCCCTAGGAAAAAAGTGGCTGGTTTTTTCGCCAAAAAATGCCAAACCTATCCAAAATTTCCGTCCAAGCAGCCCCCGAAACTTACCCTCCACACCGGCAGCACTGCTACTCATCACCGCGCCGCAATTAAAAGAAGTGGCCCAACAGATCCAGGCGGTCAAAGCAAGCCAAGGCATCGCTACGAAGGTGGTGCTCACCACCGAGATTTACGATTGGTTTGGCTACGGCAACCCCGACTTGACGGCCATTCGAAATTTTATCGCATACGAGTACCACCTGGGAAAGCAGCTGAAAAATGTCCTTATCCTAGGTAAGGGGACCTTTGACTACAAGAAAAAATTGGGTGGGCGCCCCAACCTGGTCCCCATCTACACCAGCAGGTCCAGCCTAGACCCCCTAACTTCGTACAGTTCGGACGACTACTTTGGTCTACTCGACTGGGGACAGGGCGCCTGGGAGGAAAATAAGTCGGGAGATGCACCCCTGCGCGTTGGCATAGGAAGAATTCCGGCAATTACCCCCGCAGAGGCTAGTCTTTGGCTTGCCAAGCTCAAGACCTACGGCAAGGTATTCAGCGGCCAAGCGCCTCCTACGCTTACCTTTTTGGCTGACGATGGAGACAATGCCATCCACTTAGGGGATTCGGAAGTGCATGCGGCCTATTTTCAGAAAAACCACCCCTTCTACCGCAGTCAAAAACTCTACCTCGACCGCTTTCCTCAAGAAAAAGTTGGCACGAGGCAAGCCTCTGAAGCAGCCAAATCCGCCTTGGAGCAAGCCCTCACACGAGGCACCTTGCTGCTCAACTATGTGGGACATGGCAACGAAACCACCCTCAGTGCCGAAGAAATCTTCCGGGTTCAAGATTTAGAAAACTGGCCGGCACAATCCCAACTCCCTCTTTGGTTTACAGCTACCTGTGAATTTGGCCGGCACGACAGCCCCTTCATTCGATCGGCGGCAGAAGAGATGCTCTTTGCCAAGGAAAAAGGCGCAATCGGCCTCCTTAGCACGGGTCGACCGGTATTTAGCAGCGTCAATTTTTCCATCAACCAGGCCTTTCTGCAGGCGCTTATACCAAGCGCAACAACAGCAAATCAAGACCTTGGAGAGCTATTTCGAAAAACAAAAAACAACAGTCTAAACGGCGTTTATAACAGAAACTTTTCCTTGCTTGGCGACCCAAGTATGCGGCTGGCACTTCCAGAATTAGGCATTCGTGTGGAAGAATTTATCCGGCTCGACAACCAATCCCAGGTAGATACACTCAAAGGGCTGGACCGCGTGCAGCTGCGTGCCGACGTAATTGATCCTGCTACCCAAGCCTCTTTACCAAGCTTCAATGGACGGTTTTTGGTGGAAGTATGGGACAAACCCAGCCGCCAAAAAACACTGGGAGATGAACATCCACCAGTTGAATTTGAGGAGGAGAAAGAGCGCTTGTTTGCAGGCGAAGGAGAAGTAAAAAATGGGAAGTTGGTGGCCCAACTCCTGGTTCCTCCCGGCATCGACAGCCGAGTAACCCAAATCAATATCCGCCTTCATGCCTGGGATGAAACGAAGAATGAACAAGCATCAGGTATCGTTCAGGTCCCGCTTGGCGGCAGACGCCCACTAGAAAGCCAAGACAAAGAAGGCCCACGCATCTCTGCATCGGTAGGCGGTAAACCTATCCAGGAACTTGCCTCGCTGGCGAGCACGCAGGTGGAGGTGCTCCTACGATTTGAAGACCCTAGTGGAACCAACAGCTCCGCCACTGTCCCAGAAAAAACATTACAGGTACGAGTCAACCAAGGAGCTGTACAGTATTTTCACCGAAACTACCTGGCTTTGGAGGGAAGATTTGACAAGGGCCAGGCGAATGTTCTTTTGGAAGGGCTTGTAGAAGGAGCAAATGAAATTCAGGTGCTGGCTTGGGACCTGCTTGGCAACCCTAGCATGTTTACCTTTAGCCTACTTGTGGAAGGCAGTACCCAACTGCGGTTGCTATCCCACCTTGTATTTCCGAATCCAGCCTCGGAAAAAAGCAGCTTTGTATTTCAGCACAACCGTCCCAATGAGAATTTGATTGCTACCTTGACCATATATTCCATGACGGGTCAGATACTATTTACCGAAGAAAAACGTTTCGTAAAAGCGGCAAAAACCTTAACTGCCTGGGATTGGATTTTTTTACAACCCAAAACGAAATATCCAGCGAAAGGAACTTATATTTACAATCTAACATTATTGTCCGAATCCTCAGGAGAAAGGGATTCAGCAAGCGGAAAACTGGTGATTCAATGAACAGAAAAGGCACTTTAAAAAAGTCAGGGATACTTTCACTACTTTTTGTACTAACAGGACTGACCACATTTGCGCAGAATAGCGTAATCATTTCGGGTCAAGATCCCAGTCGTCGCGTGATCACTACGGCAGTTCCCTTCCTAAACTTTGCTCCCGACTCCCGGCATTCGGCCATGGGAGACGCTGGTGTGGCTACTTCTCCAGATGCCAGTTCGGCACATTGGAATGCCGGCAAGCTCGCCTTCATCAACGATAGCTACGGCTTTTCTATTTCCCACTCTCCTTGGTTGGGTAAGCTTGTAAACGACATGTCCTTGAATTACCTGTCTGGTTTCAAAAAAATAGACGAAAATTCTGCCTTCGGTTTGGACCTACGCTATTTCAACATGGGTGACATCTCGCTGACCGATGGCAGAGGCAATCCTATTGGCGAATTTAACCCACGAGACATTGCCATTGGAGGCACCTATTCTAGAAGACTTTCCGCAAATTTGGGCTTAGGCATTTCTGCGCGATTCATTCATTCCAACTTATCCGGCAATATGTCTACCTCTGGAGGTGCTGAGTCCAAACCCGGCACTGGCGTAGGTGCTGACATTGGCCTCTACCATCAAAAAGCTGTTCGCTTTGGTAAAAAAGATGCCATGTGGTCTTGGGGAGTAACGCTTTCCAATATCGGTCCAAAGATCACCTACAACAGCGCTGAGGATTTGGATTTTATCCCGACCACCTTCCGCTTGGGTACCGCCTACAAAATCAACATTAACACCAACAGCTCTTTGACTTTTGCCTTGGATGCAAACAAACTGATGGTACCTACACCTCCTACCTACAAAACAAATAGTGATGGCACACTAGCTACTGATGCAAGTGGTAACCTCATCATTGCGGCAGGGAAGGATCCCAACAGAGCACTCATCTCAGGCATGTTTGGCTCCTTCAACGATGCCCCAGGCGGGGGACAGGAAGAGTGGAGTGAAATGACCTTTTCTTTTGGTGCAGAATACCTATACGCGAAAAAATTTGCACTTCGCACAGGCTACTTCTACGAAGACGATACCAAGGGTGGACGCAGATACCTCACCATGGGTGCTGGCTTCACGATGAAGCGTGTGGGCCTTGACTTTTCTTACCTCGTCCCACAGGTTCAAAACCACCCCCTAGCAGAAACCTTGCGGTTTTCACTCCGATACTCCATCGCCAATAATTGATGTCGCTGGACCGATCGAAAGCCCCTTCCTTTACCCTACCTTCTGAATTTAGCCTACCCGCCCCGCAGCAATTTTTGCTAAATGGGGGTAGAATCCTTTATTTTTTTCCAACTCCAGGTATTGCAGCGGTCAAACTTGAAGTTATCGGCAAAAGCGGGCGCACCCTGCTGCCCCGAACCCACGCCTTGATCCCTTCCTTCACCTTGCAAATGCTTCAAGAGGGAACATCAACCAAATCTTCCCAGGAGCTGGCGGAATTCTTTGATTTTTACGCCGCAGAAGTGCATCCTTACCTCAGCTATTCGCAGGAAGGCATGAGCCTATTGGCAATTAAAAAGCACCTGCCAACCCTGTTACCTACCTTTATCTCACTTTTCTCGGAAGCGACCTTCCCTTTGGATAACCTCGAAAAAAGAAAGTCCCAGCGGAGACTGAGCCTCAAGCTAGATCAAGAGAAATCAGCCTCACGAGCCAGCCAACTTTTTAAAACCTCGCTTTTTGGGCCCGAGCACCCGATTGGCCAAGAAATCACCGAAGCACACATCGACTTAATCAACCCAGAGCTGCTGCAGGAGTATTATCAGAAGCACCTCTGGAAGGAATGTGATCTTTTCCTCTGTGGAGATTTAATTCCCGAGGAACTTCAGTCCCTAATTACCCAGCTAAACCAGCTGCCACTACAAGATGAACCGCAAGGTCTAGTTGAGACAGCTGCCGTTCCTACCAAACTTTCCAACGAAGACCGTGCCGACGCACTACAAAGTAGTGTTCGGGTAGGCTCCTGGTCCATCCCAAAAACGCATGTCGATTATCCTGCCTTAGCGGTCTTCAACACCCTCCTGGGGGGATTTTTTGGTTCTCGTCTCGTAAAAAATATCCGAGAGGAAAAGGGACATACGTATGGAATCAGCTCTTCCTTGGTAGAAGTACGTGGCCATGCCTACTGGATGGTGGCGGCAGATGTAAAAAAAGCCCACCGAGAGGAAGTACTGGACGAGATCAACAAGGAAATCCAGCAACTCTGTACCGTGGCGGTAGAAGCGGACGAACTCGAAGTGCTCCGAAATTACTTGATTGGGCAGTTATTTACCAAGTTTAGCTCCCCTTTTGACCTGAGTGACCAGTTTAAGTCGGTTCATTTCTCAGGCCTAAACTTTAGCTTTTACGAAAGCAGGCTGGATTTTTTGAAAAAATTTACAGCAGAAGACCTGCTTTCCATTGGAAAGCGCTACTACAGCGCCACTCCGCTAGTACAAGTAAGCGTGGGCTAGGAAAGGTTGTACGCTTTGACTTTACGCCAAGATTAGCTTTTGGCAAACAACTCGTCTAAGTATCCGCCTTCACGGAGCTGCTCGAAAATCTCCAAGCAAGCCCAGGCATCGGTTGCCGCATAGCGCTGCTGCCGCTCGGTCAACTTTTCCAGTTCCCAATTGGACACCTGCTCCGCCTTAGAAATTCGAATCTTCAACACCATCCCTGAGAGATTTCTAACCCCCACGTTGTGGAAACCCACCTTTTTCAATTCATCGTTCAGATCAAAAAAAGACTGGGGAAAAAAGGAGTCAGTCAGCTTTCTCAAGGCTTTCAAGTCGTCATGCACCGCAGCGCCAACCTTGACCAGGTTTTCTTTTTCCAGTAGGCTCCTTAAGGGAGGCGGAAAGCCGATTCGATTTAGTCGAAACAAAAAAGCTTGACTAGAAGTGGAAAGCTGAAGCAGGGATACCTGATTGCTTTGCCCTTTGTGAAAGGAAGGCTTGGTTTCCGTATCAAAGCCAATGATGCGTTGGTCTTCTAGAAAATCTACTGCTTCCTCTACTTGATCGGGCCGATCAATGAGGTAGATAGGACCTTCAAATTGACCCAAGGGTAACTCACTAATTTCTTCTTTGCTGATACTAAATGGAATCATACCGACTCTTCTTCCTTGGGGTAATAGTTGATACCGATATTTAAATAACCATACAAGATGGTCATAATAGGGCTGATGATGTTAAAAAAGCAATAGGGCGCATAGGTAAGCGTGGCCACACCTAAGACAGAAGCTTGGGTGGCACCACAGGTGTTCCAAGGCACTAAGACCGAAGTAACGGTCGCAGAATCCTCCAAGGTTCGGGATAGATTTTCGGGCTTCAGCCCTCTTTTCTTATATACGTCGGCATACATTCTTCCTGGCACCAAGATGGCAAGGTACTGGTCTGACGTGGTGATGTTGAAAAACACGCAGGTAGCAGCGGTAGCAGCAATGAGCGATCCTACTTTGTGTACTTTTCTGATGATGGCCTCGGCCAATACCTTCAGCATGCCACTTTCCTCCATGATGCCGCCAAAGACCATCGCGCAAACAATCAACCAGATGGTATTCAGCATTCCTGCCATACCGCGTGTGGTAAGAAGCTCGTTGACGAGCGCATTTTCGGTCACCACGCTGATCTCTCCAAACAAAGCCATCATCACTCCTTTAAAGCCGATGTAGGAGAAACTTCCTTCCTCGCCAACAATGCGTGCAATAATATCAGGCTGGAAAATCAAAGCAAAAACACCGCCTAACAAGGCTCCCGCCAACAAGGCGGGCAATGCAGGCACTCGCTTGACGATCATGGCAATCACCAACAGCGGTACAACAAACAACCAAGGCGTAATGGTAAAGGTGCTAGAAATGACGTTAGAGATAACTTGCACATCGCCTACATTACCAGCGGTCTCGTAGTTGAGTCCAATGATGAAAAATAGAATCAGCGTGATGGCCATTGTTGGAATGGTGGTTTTGGCCATGTGGCGAATATGCGTAAACAAGTCCGTGCCAGCCATCGCGGGAGCAAGATTGGTGGTATCGGAAAGCGGGGACATTTTGTCACCAAAATAAGCGCCCGAAATAATAGCACCGGCAATGATACCCTCTTCAAAACCAAGTGCTTTACCAATCCCCAGCAAGGCTACGCCTACTGTGGCAACTGTTGTCCAACTGCTACCTGTAGCGGTGGAAACAATGCCACTGATGATACAAGCTGCAAAGAGAAAGATAGTAGGGCTCAGCACCAATAAGCCGTAGTAAATCATGGCGGGCACAATGCCACTCAGCAACCAGGTACCTGCGAGTGCACCAATCAAAAACAAGATAAGGATGCTACTCATGGCTGAGCTGATGCTTTTGACAATGCCCTCTTGGAGCGTTTCCCAACTAAAGCCCAGCCTAAATACCGCGATAGATCCAGCCACCGTCGCGGACAAAATCAGCACTATTTGACTTGATCCCGAGAGTCCATCCGTACCAAATACTTGAATGCTTAATACAAGAAGGGTGATTAAAAA
>JBIIFN010000111.1:0-7721 GCA_044237325.1 Algoriphagus sp. | reverse complement strand
CGATTTCGGAGGCACTAGTCAAACAGCTTGATCTCGTGGAGCGGCTAGAACAGGAATACCAACTTTCCCCAGGGCTGGTGAGTGAATGGCTAGCCCAAACCACCTGGTGCACCCAGGCTACCCTTTCTCCAGACTCCCTAGCAGAAGTCATCGAACAGGTACACCATTTGGGCATCATTGAAAATCCGCTAAGCCCTGAAGATGTCCTACAGGAAAACTAGCGCCCTTCATTCTTGGTTCACTGAAAGGGCTCGCGCTTCACCCAAGAAAAGAATTTGGGACATTAACGATTCCATCATGACTTTTTAACCCCTCCTTAACCTTGTTCTTCCTACCTTTGAAAACTACGACGTTTGGCCAATCGAAAAAGTGTAGGAGAGCAACGAGGGCTAGCAGCTAAACAAGCAACAGAGGGGATATCCCTCACTTATCATGTTGAACCAAGTACACATATCGGTGTTGATGGCGGTATACAACACCGACTTCGCCGCTACAAAACGAGCGATTGACTCGGTATTAAACCAAGATTATCAGGATTTTGAGTTGATTATCATCGATGATGGCAGCACCAAAAACAACCGAGAATCCTTGATCCAGTACATCGAAGCGCATGAAGACCGACTCTGCTATATTCGCCATAGCAACCGGGGTCAAGCGGCATCCATCAACCGTGGGGTGCTCAACAGCGTGGGAACCTACATCACCATATTAGATAGCGACGACGAGTACAAGCCCAATCACCTCAGCTCCTGCCTTCGGGAGATGGAGTTTGCCGACTTAATTTGCTCCACTTCCGAAACCATCGTCGATACGCACGAAGACTACTTCGTGCCGGATAGAAATGACTTGAGCAAACAGATCCATTTGGACGAAGCCACCCTTTTTGGAACCCTATTTGGCTTGAGGGAAGTGTTTTTAAACTTACAATTCAGGGATGGATTTGCAGCGGATTCTGACTTTTTTGAGCGTGCCAAAGCTATTTATCGAGTGAATAAAATAGATCTTCGAACCTATATCTATTACCGAAACAATCCGAATAGTACCTGCTCGCAGGTGAAACTGCAACAACTCCTTTCTGAGAGCTTGTGAGTATAAATTACCCACAGCTGCCTCCAGCTAGCAACCTCATCCTTGCTTGCCACATCACAGGGGTTTATGATGTCAACCGCAGCACCACGCTTCAGGACGATAACTTCGAACTCGTGCGAGATTGGGCAGCATCAGTGGCAGCTGCCAAGCTCCAGGGCGTTCTATTTCACAATGGCTTTAGCGAAGAAACCTGCAAAGCCTACACAAGCGAATACCTTACTTTCGTAAAAATCAACTACAATCCCCAGTTTAACCCCAACGTATACCGGTACCTTGTCTACCTAGATTTTTTAGAAAAGCAGACCCATCCACCAGCCAATCTTTTTGTCACGGATGTATCGGACGTGACGCTAGTGAACAATCCCTTCACCGACCCATTGTTTGTTACCTCACCCAACACCCTGTTTTGTGGAGATGAGCCTACCCAACTCGCAAACGAATGGATGCTTGCCCATGCTAGCAGTCTCAGAAGTCAAATCGATGACTATGCCGACTACGAAGCGAGATTTGCTGCGGATACACTACTGAACTGTGGCGTCATTGGCGGTGCCTACCCCCTATTTTTAGCTTTTCTCCAGGAACTCTGCGCAATCCATCGACGCTACAATGCTACTAATAAAACAGCCTATACGGGTGATATGGGTGCATTTAACTACCTAGTACGTACCAAATTCAACACGCAGTTACGCCACGGCTACCCGGTAAACACCGTCTTCAAAGCCTACGAAGCATCACGTACCGACTGCTGGTTTAGACACAAATAAGTTCTAGGTACAAACCAACTTGTTTAAAAAATCAAAAAATCCTGTTTGATAACCCGTATTGTGAGCTTTAACCAAGAAAAATAGGGTTTGAAGTCCAATTATGTGGGCTGTGGTCTGTGGACGGTCGACTGTAAGCAATTACCCGCTATCGTAACATTCCCATTGAGCTACAAACAGGATAGCGGTTAATCCTTAATCCCCAAGCTTGGTCCAGTCCCAGTTTTTATTAATCTGAGAGATGGCATGGTGTGCCGTGAGGTCATATTGACAAGGAACAATAGAGATGTAATTGTTTGCAATGGCCCACTCGTCGTTATCCTCTCCTTTGTCGAAGTTTACAAAATTTCCAGCCAGCCAGAAGTACTTCCTTCCCGTAGGATCGAAGCGCTCCACAAATTCCTCCTGCCACTTGGCATCCGCTTGACGGCAGATCTTAATGCCCCGGATGGCCTCGTTTCGCTTGGGTGGGAAGTTGACATTCAGTGCTATACCTTTTGGAATCCCTTTTTCCAATACCTGGCGTGCGATTTTTTCCACCCACTCGGACACGTGGGAAAAGTCAGCCTTTGATGAAAAGTCACAAAGACTAAATCCAATGGAGGGATAACCTTCCAATGCTCCTTCGATGGCTGCCGACATGGTACCGGAATACAAGACGGAGATGGAGGTATTGGAACCATGGTTGATACCACTCACCACTAAGTCGGGCTTTCTGTCCTTTAGTACATAGTGTTTGGCAAGCTTCACACAGTCTGCGGGAGTACCACTAGAGCTGTAGGCCAGCACGCCTTCAAAAATATCCTCTTCAAAAAGGCGGAGTGTTTCGCCGATAGTAATGGCGTGTCCCATACCGGACTGTGGGCTATTGGGAGCAACTACCACCACATCTCCGATATTTTTCATGGCAGCTACGAGCACACGAATGCCTTTAGAGGTAATGCCATCGTCGTTGGAAACGAGGATCAAGGGCTTGGACATAGGAATCAATTCTTTAGTTCGTTATAGTAGGCGGTGATACGCAAGAGGTCTCCTCTTTTATCATGCTCAAGGCGATTTTTCCTCATGAAGAGTTGTAGCTCATCGTCAAAGCCCGGGAGCATGTCAAACAGCTCATTTTTCTTTCCGCTAAACTTCTCTAGTCGTCCGTTTTTCAAAAAGTAGTACGTAAAAGCTAGGCGAAAGCCAGACATATTTTGGGGTCCCCAAAAAGGATTCATCCCCATGTTTCCCCAGCTATTCATTCCACGGGTATCGGTAGCAATGTACTCTCGGCAAAGAAGGGCAATGTGATCGCCCTGGGTGAGGATCTCAAAAAAGATGGGCGTGGGATAATCCCCATTGAGTGCATAGGGAAGGCTGTAAAACTTTCGGATACCCCCGTAAATCTCGTCGTAGATATCAAAGCTGCTCACGTTGGAAGCAGTAAAGGTGATCACCGCTTCTGTTTGAAGCTGCAGTAGGTTGGTTTCAAGATCGTATTTGACCAGACCACTGTAGGCGGTACCGTCTGTCAACACCAAAGATCCCTTGTGCCAAATTTGGGAGGGAAATTGATTTCTATCTTGAGCCATACTGAGCGTGCTCAATCCAACAAAAATTAGAAATAGACCTAGTTTTATTTGTCTCATGATAGGATTAAACGGAAAGAAAGGAGGCAAGTTTTTTAGCGCAATAAATAATGTGCTCGCCTTATTTTAAAATGGTGTGACCCATCTTATCTCTCTTGGTTTGCAGGTACTTCTGGTTGTGCGGGTTAGGCTCAATCTCAATAGGCACTTGGTTGATAATTTCTAGGCCATAGCCTAGCAGACCTACGCGCTTCTGGGGATTGTTGGAGATGAGTCGAATCTTGGCCACACCCAAGTCCCGGAGGATCTGGGCACCAACACCATAGTCTCTTCCATCCATGGGCAACCCAAGGGCCAAATTGGCCTGTACGGTATCCATGCCTTCTTCCTGGAGCTTGTAGGCCTTTAGCTTATTGATCAGGCCGATGCCTCTACCCTCCTGATTCATGTACAGCACAACACCTTTGCCCTCTTTCTCCACCATTTCCATGGCAGCATGTAGCTGAGGTCCGCAATCACACCTGCAGGAACCGAAGATGTCTCCCGTGGCACAAGAGGAGTGCACGCGCACCAAAACAGGCTCATCTTTTTCCCATGTCCCTTTGATCAGGGCCAAGTGTATTTCTTGTGTATTGGTTTGCCTGTAGGCTAGCAAATCAAAATTTCCCCAGACGGTAGGCATATCCACACCAATCTCCCGGGTGATGAGTGATTCATTTTTTAGCCGGAAGGCAATCAAGTCTTTGATAGACACCAACTTGAGTTGGAAGCGCTCTCTAACTTTCCAAAGGTCGTCAAGACGAGCCATGGTACCGTCCTCGTTCATGATTTCAACCAGCACGCCTGCAGGTTTCAGGCCCGCAAGGCGGGAAAAATCAATTGCTGCCTCAGTATGGCCTGCGCGACGGAGTACACCTCCACGCTTAGCTTTCAAGGGAAAAATATGTCCTGGCTTGCCCAACTCGCTTGGATGGATGCTATCATCTACTAATGCCAAGATGGTTTTGGCTCGGTCGGCCGTGGAAATTCCCGTGGTACAGCCATGGCCCACCAAGTCCACAGAGACGGTAAATGGGGTTTCAAACACAGCCGTATTACTTCCCACCATGAGTTCTAGCCCCAGCTGCTCACAGCGGTCCTCAATAAGCGGAGCACAGATCAGTCCTCTGCCATGGGTGGCCATGAAGTTGATGATTTCGGGGGTTACTTTTTCCGCAGCACAGACAAAGTCACCTTCGTTTTCACGGTCTTCATCGTCAACTACGATGATGACTTCGCCATTTTTGATGGCTTCGATGGCGTCTTCAATTGGATCTAGGGAGTAATTTTCCACAGGGGGTTGGCGTAAGGTTGGGTGATAGTACTATTCAGGCCACAAAGGTAGCCCGTTTGGATACAAAACTCGAAGGAGGAGAAGAAAGTTTGGCTTTAGCCGATAACAATTCCAAGCTCCTTGTCTATGTCTAATTTTACTTTTTTGAGGGCCAAGTAGAGCTCTTGCAGTTCACCAACTTCGGCATCATTAAGCTGCAACTGCTCTGCCTCCTTGATTTTTTGCATCGCCTCCTCCATCATTTTCTGAAGTAGCCTACGCTTGAGTCGAAGGATAGATTTGAAGGCTGTATCCGCAAGATCGTCCGACTCGATGTTGATGAAAATCTGAAATTTATCCTTCCAGTGCGTGGACACCTCATGCCGGTTTGATAGTAGTGCGATGGCCTCCTGTTTGATCTCCATATCCGCATGGCTAATGAAAAAATCTTCAGTAGGCAACTGTCCTTGGGACACCTGCTGACGGTATGCGTGCAGCATCTTTTGGTATACAGGCGTTTGAAACTCGATTTGCTTTATTTCTTCCAAGAGGTAATGACAAAAGTGCAGCTCTTGTTGCTCCAATTTTTGTCCACCATAGTTGATGAGTAGGCGGATAGTTTCTTTCTCCTGAAGCTGCAGGGTTTCCTCAGGACTGAGTTCGGTCCGGGCAGGAAGGATTTCTTCCAGTCTTTGTTCGGCTTCTTTTTCTTCTTGAACACGCTGAAACTGGTCCTTCTGCGTTTTGATGAGGGTTTTGTTCAGCTCTGCGTGAACAATATCCTCCTCGATACCCAACAAGTTGGAGGCCTCCTTGGCGTACACCGAACGGATAATGGCATCTGGAATCTTGCCGATACTCTGTACCACTTCACGAATGACTTCCGCCTTGCGAATAGGATCCTTGGCAATTTCTTCCTTGTAGAGACCAATTTTGAAGCCGATAAAATCACGGCTATTTTCTTGTAGGTAGTCCTTGAATGCTTGGGAACCCACCTTTCGGGAGTAGCTATCTGGATCTTCCCCGTCGGGAAAAACCACCGCTTTCACGTTGAGGCCTCCCTCGAGTAGCAGGTCTATCCCACGCAAGGAGGCCTTGATACCTGCATTGTCACCGTCATACAAAACCGTTACTTGGTTGGTAAAGCGGCGGATGAGTTTGATTTGACCTTCTGTAAGTGAGGTTCCTGAGGAGGCCACTACGTTTTCAATACCCGATAGGTGCAGCGACACCACGTCGGTATATCCCTCTACGAGGTAGCAGTTGTCCAGGTCACGAATCGCCTTTTTGGCTTGAAACATCCCGTAGAGCACATCGCCTTTGTGGTAGATTGGCGTCTCAGGAGAGTTGATGTATTTAGGTTGGTTTTTGTCCTTGGTCAGGATCCTTGCCCCAAAGCCAATGGCCTTGCCGCTGACGTTGTGGATGGTAAACGTGACCCGGTTGCGAAAGCGATCGTACACACGCTCCGGCTCACCCTCTTTCTGAAGAATCAGGCCAGCCTTTAGTAGTATATCTTCTTGGTAACCAGCATATTTAGCTGATTTATAAAAATGATCCCATCCATCCAATGCATAGCCTAGATCAAACTTTTGTAGGATTGCCGTGGTAAAGCCACGCTCTTTAAAATAGCTAAGACCAATAGACTTGCCTTCTTCCGTATCCAGGTTTTTTACAAAATAATCCTTGGCATAGTTGACGGCGATAAACAAGCTTTCGCGCTCGTTTTGCTCCAAGTTTTGCTCAGGGGTAAGGTTGGCATCTTCCTCTACTTCAATGCCGTATTTGCCAGCAAGTTGGCGAATGGCTTCTTGGAAGCCAATGCCTTCGATGTCCATGACAAACTGGATGGGGTCACCTGCTTTGCCGCAGCCAAAGCACTTGTAGATTTGTTTGGCTGGAGAAAGTGAAAAAGAGGGTGTTTTTTCTCCGTGAAAAGGGCAGCAAGCCCACATATTTTGACCCTTTTTTTTGAGGGGCACGTAATCACCAATCACCTCGACGATGTCTACTCGATCTTTTACTTTGTCGGTGGTCAGTTTGCTGATGGACATGGGGCGTTGTAAAGAAACAAAGGTAATGACTCCGTCGGGAAAAGGAAGGTGCTGAGGAGAAGAAAGCGTCGTCTCGAATTTGTGAAAATACGATAACGTAAGTTTTCTAAGACACTTTCTTGCCCTAACTTGCAAAAAATTAGAAAATCGATGCAATTGACTGCTGAGCTGATAAAAAAATGTCTTTCCAAAGTACAGGACCCCGACATCAAGCGGGACTTGGTTTCCTTGGGGATGATTCAAAACATAGCCATTACTGGCAAAAAAGTGAGCTTTACCGTGATGCTCACCACCCCGGCCTGCCCCTTGAAGGAAGTAATTAAAAATAACTGTCTGGAAGAGTTGAACGCCGATTTTGGTTCAGACTGGGAATGGGATATTCACATGAGTTCCAGCGTGACCACTGTCCGAGATGCTGCCCCAGTATTACCTGAAGTAAAAAACATCATTGCCATCGCTTCCGGCAAAGGAGGGGTTGGCAAGTCCACTACAGCGGTCAATTTGGCTGTGGCGCTAGCCCAGCTTGGTGCCAAAGTGGGCTTAATTGATGCAGACATCTCTGGACCATCTATTCCGCTCATGTTTAATGTGGAGGGTGAGCAGCCAGCCGTCAAAAAAGTAGGGGACAAAAACAGCATCGTTCCCATCAGCCAGTATGGAGTGAAGATGATGTCGATTGGGTTTTTGACCCCAACGGACAGTGCTGTTGTCTGGAGAGGACCGATGGCGAGTTCGGCATTACGCCAATTCATCGCCGACGTAGAATGGGGAGCACTAGATTATTTGCTCATAGACCTACCTCCTGGCACCTCAGACATCCACCTGACCTTGGTGCAAACAGTTCCTGTGACCGGCGCGGTGATCGTGACTACTCCTCAAAAAATCGCGCTTGCGGACGCTACCAAAGGATTGACGATGTTTCAACAGCCTCAAA
>JBIIFN010000110.1:0-7723 GCA_044237325.1 Algoriphagus sp. | reverse complement strand
ACGCGTGATGCGCTTCAAGTCCGCATGAATGTCGCGAATCATTTCCCCGAGGTCGTCTAGATTCAATGGCTTCTTTTTATCTCCTGGGTTGGGAAAGTCGGTACTGATAAATGCTTTTGCTTCCCATATCTCCATTACCTCATCGCCTCGAATCTCGTAGGGCTTGTAGGTCTCGTTGTCAGATGCCAAAAATAACTTGCCATTCTCTGCCAGGTAGTTGAATACCCGCTTGTAAACCACTCCCTCCGATTGGGTAACCAGTACGTAGGTTCTCCCACTTTTGATCTCATGTAGCTGATCTACATAGGTACCGATGACGATGGTACCTGATACGAGAGGCAACATGGAATCTCCGGCGAGTTCAAATGCCCGATAGGTAGCTTGTCTGGACAGGTTGGGAAGGTGAAATTGGGGGAGCGTCTCCATAAATTCCGGATCAGCAAAGCCATTGAGGTAGCCTGCTGAAGCCTTCTGCCCTACCAGGGTGATGTTTTCCCGATCCGAATCGTCCGTAGCGATGGTCAGCACTTGTACCTTTCTAGGCTGAAGGGCCCATCTTCCTTTGGCTTCAATATCGTGGGACAAGAGTTCCTCCACGCCTACATCCAACAGCTCACACAAGGTCATCAAGGTGGTCAACTTGGGTTCGGACCTCCCGTCTTCGTATGCCGAGATCATCGTTCGCTGCACGTCTAACTGCTCAGCAAGGTCCGTTTGGGTTATGTTTCGTTGCTTTCTTAAAAAGCGTAGGTTGGCGGCGAGGTAACTCATGCGGAAAAAAGATAAAATTTATGGTCGTCTTCGGTAGGCAAAATAGATAAAAATGGATTGTCCTGGTATTGCACATTCCTTCTCTTAGCCAAACGCGTTTTGATCTCATCCAGAATATCACCCACCGACTTGGTTTCGTGGAGCAATAAATACCCGTATTGAGGCTTTTCCTCGTCCTCAATAAAAAATTTCACCTGACAGTTGCCTGAAGAAAGTGTCTTCGTGGTGATCCTGATGTTTTCCGCTGCGTTCATAGTCGATTCATTTACAGGTGCTAAATTAGAAATGTTATTTTTATAAACATAGATATGTCTTAAAAATTAACATTTTATTCAGACAGTAATTGTCGTTAAATTTTTTAACGATTGGAAAATGAGATTTTCCCAGTTGGAAAAACAGCCCTAAAACAGGCCTCAAGAGGAAAAATCAACCGCTCAGCCAAAAAATTGGGCAAGTGAACCGCCATGGAGGTTAATTTGTAGTTATAGATACAAGCCAACTCTTTTTGGAAGACCAAGCAGGATTGCCTGGCTTTTCCCCGACTACATGAAAACTTTAGTTCTCCTTCCCTTTTTCTTTTTGACCCTATTACTTGCCGAGGCACAAACCTTCACCATCAAAGGAAAGGTTCTCGAAGCGGGCAAAGCAGTACCCATCCCCTATGCCAACATCCTGCTGCTGCGCGTGTCAGACTCCACGCAGGTGACAGGAACCATCTCTGAAGTAGATGGAGAATTTGCCTTTTCTTCCGTCAAGGAAGGCACTTACCTCTTCAAAATTCAATACCTAGGCTACGAAGCTTTATTCAGGTCGCTAGACCTGCGTGCCAACCTGGACATGGGCGCGCTTTCCCTAAAAGAAGAGGCCAAGGCCTTGTCGGAGGTAGTGGTAGCAGCTAGCCGAGCGGCAGGCGCTCAAAAAAGAGATACCACACTTTATAATGCGGATGCATTCCGAACCATGAAAGATGCCAGCGCGCAGGTACTGATTGAAAAATTGCCCGGCGTAGTGTCTGACGGTGGCATACTGCAGGCCCAAGGAGAAAACATCGCACAAATCCTCGTGGACGGCAAACCCTTCTTCGGAACGGATGTTCGCGCAGCCCTGCAAAATCTGCCCGCAGAAGTGATCCAAAGCATTGAGATTTTTGATCAAAAAAGTGAGAAATCCCAGGTCAGTGGCTTTGACGATGGGGAGCGTCTAAAAACCATCAACATCATCACCAAAGCCAACCGCCGGAAAGGGCAGTTTGGAAAAACCACCGCAGGATTCGGCTCGGATGATCGCTACCTCGCAGGTGCCAGCATCAATGCCTTTGACGAAGACCAACGCATCACGTTTACGGGTTTGGCCAATAACGTCAACCAACTCAGCTACTCCAGCGATGTCAATACCCAAACGGAGGGCAGACCACAGGAAGGAATCGTAACCACGAGCCTCCTAGGCATGAACTATAGCGACCTCTGGGGAAAAAAGATAAAGGTAACCGGCAACTATGGCTATACCCAGAACACCAACCTGGGACTTGTCAATCGCCAGCGAGACTTTGTGATTGCAGACCAATCGGATGTGAGCTACCTCGAAAATTCACGGGATGTCCGCACCAGCCAACGACATAATGCCAACCTCCGACTGGAATACAACCCCGACGAGAAAAATAAAATCCTGTACATCCCCCGCTTGGAGGCCAACGTAGAAACTGAAAATTCTTCCTTTTTTGGGCAAACCAAAAACGGAAGCAGTCCCATCAATGAGGTAGATAACCAACGTACGGGAACCTACAAGGAAGTAGACTTCTTCAATCGCCTGATCTATAGCCATAAATTTGATAAACCTGGCCGCTCCCTTACCTGGCGCTCGATCCTTCACCAGGGTTTCGATCGGGATATTTCAGATCGACTGGCCAATACGACCTATTTCCAGCCCAGTGGCAACCGTACCGAGGTACTTGCCCAACAAACGTCTCGAGAGCGAATTGGCACCCGTTGGGAAACAGGCCTATCCTACACCGAAAAAATAGGGAAAGCTGGCCAGCTGGAACTTGAATACGAAATCGGTAACCGAGCCAATGACTCCGATACGCGGGTGGTAAATGTGATTGGAGAAGATTTTGAACAAGGGTCAAAAGAACTAGATTCTCTTCTGACCAACGTGTTTGTGAGCGATTACCTCACCCAAGAAATGGAATTGGGCTACCAATACAGCTCCGAAAAGCTAAAATTCCAAACCGAGGTTTTGTACCAAAATGCAAAACTCGACAACCAGCAAGAGTTTCCGAAGGCTTTCGCTTTGCAACGTAGGTTTTCGGCAATACTGCCCACGATGCGGATGGAATACATCTTTTCCCCAACCACCAATATTCAGATCGATTACGATACCGAAACTGCCGAACCACAGATACGGCAGTTGCAGCCAGTCCTAGATAATTCCAATCCCTTGCAGTTCCGTACCGGCAACCCAGATTTGGACCAATCCTATAGTCATGAGGTACGCCTCCGCTTCCGTAGCCAAAATCCCGATACCGACCGCAGCTGGTTTTTGTTTACCAGCTCCTCCCTCACCAATCGATTTATCAGCAATAGCACCTTGATTGCTAGTGAAACCCAAGTTTTGCCGGAAGGCATCACCTTGCAAAAAGGGTCGCAGCTCATCAAGCCAGTTAACCTGGATGGATTTTGGGAAGTGAGATCTTGGGCGAGTTACGGCATGCCGATAGGCCTGATCAAATCCAAGCTCAACATCAACGCTGGTGCAGGCCTTACCCGTAGACCAGGGCAAATCAATGACATCATCGGATTCAATACGTCGCAGCGATTGAGCTCGGGTATCTCCCTAGCGAGCAGCATCAGCGAAAATCTGGACTTCAACCTCTCCTCACGCTCCTCGTTCAACCGCGTTGAAAACACGCTCAACCCCAATAACAATACGCAGTTTTTTCAACAACGCTTCCGCGTAAACTTCAATTGGATCTTTTGGAAAGGAATCATCTACCGCCTGGACCTAAACCACCAGATCAATACCGGTCTAAATGCGGGATTCAACAACAATTTCTCCCTCGTAAACATGAGCTTGGGTAAAAAGGTCTTTAAAAATCAGCGTGGTGAGGTTAGCCTTCAGGTAGTTGACCTACTCAACCAAAATGCAAACGTGCGGAGAAACATCACCGAAACCTTTATCGAAGATATCCAAACCAACGTGCTGCAGCAGTACGTTCTCTTTTCGTTTACCTACAACCTACGCCGCTTTAGCAAGGGCATGGACGAGGAGGCCTACAAGGAAATGTACAAAGACGAGGAACGCGACTAAGTCATCAGACTGGGTCGCTTGACCTTATTTCTTGAAATGCCCTTTCAGTTGCGCCAATTTATCTGCCATGGATCCTTCCGGTGCAGGGGCAGCCACTTTCACTTCTGGTTTAACTGGTTTTTTGACTGTTTGCGTACCGAAAGGATCTGCTTTTCGACTCAAGGCAATGCGCTTTCGCGCGATATCCACTTCTAGGACCGTTACCTCCACCTGCTGGGCGACTTTCACCACCTCGTTGGCATCTTTGATAAATCGATCTGCCAAGTGGCTCAGGTGAATCAAACCATCCTGGTGGACACCGATGTCCACAAAAGCACCAAAAGCAGTGATATTGGTAACAATTCCAGGCAACTTCATCCCCACTTTCAGATCCGCCATGGAATTGACGCCCTCTTGAAATTCAAATACCTCAAATTCGGCACGTGGGTCGCGACCCGGCTTGGCCAGTTCCTCCACGATATCTTGAAGGGTTGGGATACCTACCATCTCCGAAACATAGTTTTGAAGCACAATTTTGGCGCGTAACTCCTCAGAACTCATCAACTCCTGAACAGAAGTCTTGAGGTCCTTTGCCATTTGTTCGACCAGTTCGTAGCGTTCGGGGTGCACGGCAGATTGGTCGAGCGGATGACTTGCATTTCGAATCCGCAAAAATCCCGCTGCCTGCTCGAATGCTTTGTCCCCCAAGCGAGGAACTTTTTTGAGTTGAGCCCTGCTCTTGAAAGGCCCAAACTCCCGGCGGAACTCCACGATATTTGCTGCCAGCACAGGGCCCAAGCCAGAAACGTAGGCCAAGAGCTCTTTGGAGGCAGTATTGACCTCAACACCCACCTTGTTTACCGCCGAAATGACCGTGTCGTCGAGTGAGCTTTTTAGGGCGTTCTGATCAACATCGTGTTGGTACTGCCCTACCCCGATGGATTTGGGATCAATCTTCACCAACTCAGCCAAGGGATCCATCAATCGTCTCCCGATGGACACGGCGCCACGGACAGTTAGGTCTAGGTCCGGAAACTCGTTACGGGCCACTTCAGAAGCGGAATATATGGATGCCCCAGACTCGTTGACTAGAATGAGTTGGATCGACTTGGGTAGGCCCAAACTTTTGACGAAGGCTTCTGTTTCTCGACCTGCAGTGCCATTGCCCACGGCAATCGCCTGTACGGAAAATTTGTCCACCAAGGACCTTACCGTCGCTCCTGCTACAGCTGTCTGCCGCTGAGGCTCGTGTGGATAGATGGTTTCGTAATGAAGCAATTGCCCTTGGGCACCCAAGCAAACCAGTTTGCAGCCAGTGCGAAAGCCCGGATCGAGGGCCAGAACCACTTTTTCTCCTAGCGGTGCTCCGAGCAGGAGTTGGCGAAGGTTCTCAGCAAACACACGAATCGCTTCTTCGTCTGCTTTCTTTTTCGTTTGGAGGCGAATCTCCGTTTCAATACTCGGCTTGAGTAGGCGCTTGTAGGCGTCTTTGATGGCTATTTTTACTTGCTCCACGCAAACATTGCTTCCGCCTGTCAGGACTTCCCTTTCCAATACCGCAACTGCCGCTGCCTCTTCCGGAAGTGCATCCAAGAGTAGCAAGCCCTCTTTTTCTCCTCGTCGCATGGCCAAGACCCGGTGGGAAGGCGCATTTTTTATAGGTTCTGACCAGTCAAAGTAGTCCTTGTACTTGGCCGCTTCCGTCTCTTTGCCGGCAATCACGCGAGCGGCAAACACCCCGTCTTTCAAAAATAATGTACGCAGGTTGCCACGCACCGCAGCATTTTCACTAACCCACTCCGCAATGATATCTCGAGCACCTTGCAGTGCCTCCTCTACGGTCGCAACCTCCTTTTCTGTATCGAGGTACTTGGAGGCTTCGCTTTGAATATCCAAAGGATGCTGCGCAAAAATACGCGTTGCCAAGGGCTCCAACCCCTTTTCTTTGGCCACGGATGCCTTGGTCTTGCGCTTAGGTTTGTAGGGTAAGTAGATATCTTCCAGGCGGGCCATTGTTTCAGCTGCCTCAATGGCTTTTTTCAGTTCGGGAGTAAGTTTCCCCTGTTCCTCAATCGACTTGAGGATCGCCTCCCGACGCTTATCTAATTCCTTCAACTGCTCCAGTCGATCTCGAATGGCCGCCACCTGTACCTCGTCCAGGCTCCCTGTGGCTTCCTTTCGGTAGCGGGAGATAAAGGGAACGGTAGCGCCACCTTCTAGAAGTTGGGCTGTGGCCTTCACTTGCTGGGCCGTAATATTCAATTCAGAGGAAATTTTGCCTTCGTAATTCATGGGAGGATACTGGGATTTTCTAGGTACAAGATACAGTTGGAAATCAAGAGAACCAGCTAAAATGTGCGCTAGGTCACTAAGCAACTGAGTTTCTGTGTGTAATTTTAGGTCTTGTAGTGATTGCACTTTATTTGAATCGTAAAGACCTAGACGCACAGCTAAATGAACTGGAAAAAAGAGATTACATCATGGGGTGCTATTTTGGCTGTTTTTGCATTTTTATATTTTACGGGACTGCTTCCTGTGATTCAAGGGGGCTTGCAATCGGTACTTTTGGCGACGGGATTGATGAAGCCCAAACTCGAAATTCCCGACCTGACCGACCAAAAGTTTGACTACCGCGGTCAGTTTACTGATTTTAAAGGAAATACCATTGACCTTCAAGATTATCGGGGTAAAACCGTATTTATTAACCTTTGGGCTTCCTGGTGTGGGCCGTGCCGCGCAGAGATGCCGCATATTTCCGACCTTTACGATGCGGTAAAGGATACCCCAGATCTCGAATTTTTGATGATTGGACTGGATCAAAACAAGCAGAAAAGTCAAGATTTCATGGAGGGAAAAAGTTGGACCTTTCCCGTAGTCCATGCCAGTTATGGCTTGAACCAGAGTTTGCAAAGCGAATCCATCCCCACCACCCTTGTGGTCAACAAGGAGGGAAAAATCGTCTTTTACCAGCAAGGGATGAGCAATTTCAATACAGACGAGTTCAAGGCTTTTTTACGGGGGCAATAAATCCCTATACCAATCAGGTATTCACCTTCCAATGGGTGGCTGAAGAATCAAGGATTTCTTTGCCCCAGATGGGCAGTTCGGCTTTGATTCGCTCCACCAATTCGTCGCAGGCCTGCATGGCTGCTTTTCGGTGTTTGGAGGAGGTAAAGACAAACAGGCAGATTTCACCTACCTTGATTTCCCCGAGACTGTGGTAGATGTGCATGCAAGTCAGCGGGTACTTCGCAAAGATGTCTTCTCTGATTTCAAAGGCCTTTTCTAGGGCCATTTCCTCGTAGCAGGTGTACTCGATGGCAATCACTTTGCCTTCTGGCTTTTCATCGGCACGAATTTGACCCAAAAAAATGGAGTGTCCTCCAATGTCTGTTTTGGTGGCATGATTGGCAATGGAATGAGCGATCTTCTCGGGTAAGATGGGGCCTTGCACGAATATATTCTTGGGGCTGCGTGCCTTTTCCATGGCTCAATTACGATTTTAGGGCGTTGATGCCTCCACGAATGGAGAAAATCTTCTTATCGGGATAGGTTTGCTGTAGGAGCTGCGCCGCTTTTTGACTTCGTGCCCCGCTTTGGCAGAAAAACAAAATCTCCTCTGCCTCCTCAAAGCGATCCAGTTCATTGGATAGGGTGGAGAAAGGTA
>JBIIFN010000276.1:0-7758 GCA_044237325.1 Algoriphagus sp. | reverse complement strand
GGACAGAACTACTGGCAATCTTGTAAACGTTGCCAGTGTCAAGAGTAAAGATATAAATCAAAAGGATATTGAAGATGAATCTACGGTTACCGTAAAGATAAATCAAAACAGCGCTATTAAGTTAGAGAAGGTAGTTGATAAGCCTGAGGTTTCAGCTGCAGGGGAGAAGTTGGTGTATACGATAAAAGTAACAAATACTGGAAATGTCACATTAAAGAATGTAGTGATTAAAGATTCGATGTTGAATAGCATCGAGAATTTTGCAGTACTAGCCCCTGGTGAGTCAAAAAGCTTTACTTATAGCTATACAGTTACACAAGTAGACATGGACAGAACTACTGGCAATCTTGTAAACGTTGCCAGTGTCAAGAGTAAAGATATAAATCAAAAGGATATTGAAGATGAATCTACGGTTACCGTAAAGATAAATCAAAACAGCGATCTTAAGTTAGAGAAGGTAGTTGATAAGACTGAGGTTTCAGCGGCAGGAGAGAAGTTGGTGTATACGATAAAAGTAACAAATACTGGAAATGTCACATTAAAGGATGTAGTGGTTAAAGATGCGATGTTAAAAACCATCGAGAATGTTGCTTTATTGGCCCCTGGTGAGTCAAAAAGCTTTACTTATAGCTATACAGTTACACAAGTAGATATGGATAGTGGAGGTGATCTTATAAATTTTGCTTCTGCTACTACACAAAATGTGCCCGAACAAAGCGCCTTAGCTACGGTTTCTGTCATATATAACAATGCTTTAGAGTTTAATAAAATTGCAAGTCTTGATAGTGTTTCTTTCCCTCAAGATTTAATTTATACCATTACCGTTAAAAATACTGGTAATATTTCCCATAATAACATCACTCTACGGGACCCTCTAACTAATGGAACGGAACTAATTAAACCTGAATCTGGTGATGTAAATGGAAATAAAATTCTTGATGTAGGTGAAGCTTGGATATTTAAAACAATTCTTTCGGTAACGCAGGAAATGCTAAATAAGGAAGAGGAAATTATAAATATCGCTTTTGTAAAAACAGATCAAGCAGATACGCTAAGTGCATCAGTTAAAACTGATTCATTTGCAAGTGATCACTACTTTAACGTCCCGAACGTATTTACGCCTAATGGAGATGATGTTAACGATTATTTTTTTCCAAAATTCTATAATATTACAAAAATCCATGTGATGATTATGAATAAATGGGGAGAGTTAATTTACGAATCAAAGGATTTAAAATCTGCTGGTTGGAATGGAAAATTAAATTCGGAATATGTTCCAAGCGGGAATTACATTTTAAAAATTTTGTATACTTCGGTAAGTGGAAAAAATTATTCTAAATCATCAGTTTTTTTATTGGAAAGGTAAACTATGAGACATCTTTTTTTTATCTATTTCTTTTTTTCATTTACTCTAGTACTAGGGCAAGATTTTCATTTTTCTCAGTTTTATGCAGCTCCTTTAAATTTAAACCCCGCATTAACAGGATCTAGTGAGCAAACTAGGATTGGGGTAAATTATCGAAAACAATGGCCTGGTTTAGAGTTTGATTTCAATGGATATTCTGCCTTTATTGATCACTATAGTTTTGATTTAAATAGTGGGTTAGGATTGGTCTTGAATTCATTCAATGAAGAAAACATGAATTTGAATACCACAGAAATAGGTCTTTTATATTCATATAAGATACAAGTATCCCAATATGGTAGTCTTCGATTGGGGACTCAACTGATTTATGCAAGAAAATCGGGCAGTTTGGAAAATTTGATTTTTGGAGATCAAATAGATGTCTTTAATAGAAGGGTGAACCCAACTACAATAGACTATCTTGAGCAAATGGAGCCATTCGGATATTTAGATATTGGTTTTGGTTTATTATACACCAATTCGGATTTTTGGCTTGGAATGAGCGGCTATCATCTAAATAGCCCGAAAATGACACCAAACCAAGCCGAGGAAAATAATTTTTTATCCCCAAAATACGGTATTCAAGCAGGTTGGAGTAAAGATTTACCAAAAAGCGATTATTGGGGTTATGATAGCGAACGTTTTTTTTCTTTCATGTTAAACTATAAAACTCAATCTGTCTTTTCTCAATTTGATTTTAGTGGACAGGTAGTTTATGATTCATTCGTTTATGGTTTAGGTTTTAGAGGAATGATGAATAAGAATAATTTGAAAAACTACGACTCATTGATTGGCCTTTTTGGTTTTTCTCTAAACAATGGACTGGTCATTGGGTATTCTTATGACTGGATGATTTCAGAAGTAGGAGCTAATACAAGAGGATCACATGAATTCTCAATGAGATATCATTTTCTAGCAGGCGATCAAAAGAAAAGAGGGCAAAGGAGTCGAGTTTTAAAGTGTTTCAACTATTCCTTCTAATTTAGGCAGTGCATCCTTTTTGCTTTGGTGTAACTCTCTCCTTTTTTGTATCATACATAGCTAAGTCAACTGTTAAAGTCCCTACCAAATATTAAAGCCTTGTGCCTTGACCTTGGGTTTTTATCCGGGTTACTTTTTTCCTCAATTGAGAATCAACCGGTCCCCCTGTTGCCTATCTAAAAGCAAATGTCCTTCTATGACTTCCAACTTGGAATTGGTAGGAAAAGCGTGTTCGGTATACTTTTAAATTAAATTCCACCAAATTAAACTATGAAACTTATTGTGTTAATTGTATTTCACTGTTATATTCGATAAATTTTAATTTCTTGAATCCCAAATGATTTGGAGTTTTACAAATTTGCTTCAGACCCTCCATCAAGGACCATTCATAAACCTAATTTGGTAGTGACACGCTGACTTTAAAAATGAAAAAAAATCTATTAGTCATAATTTTTATGGCCTGTTTTTATACGATTCAGAGTAATTCTTTTGCTCAAAGTAGTTCTTTAAAATCAAGTACAATTTCTTCAACAGGTACCAATATTTCTAAAACAACGACTGACTTATTTATTCAACAATCAATAGGCCAATCTAGCGTAATTGGTTCCTTTAAAAGTGAGAAGATGTATTTTAGCCAAGGGTTTTTAACTGGAATTTCCAAGAATAAATCTTCAAGCAATAAATCCATTAGTGTTCTTGCGTTTCCTAATTCATTCGTAAATGAAATTAACTTCAGATTTTTCCCTGAATATAACAAAGAGGTAGCAATGAGTATTTTCGATATGAGTGGAAAAATTGTCTACAAAAATAAAATTACTCCAATAAACAGTGCGGTTGAAATTAACCTTGAGAAGTTAAGCTCAGGGCTTTATATTGTGTTTTTTAATTTCGGTACTAGGCTACTACAAAGTCGGATAATTAAATTATGAAGAAAATACTTCTACTATTTTTCCTTTTTTCAAGAATAATTGATTCTGCTTATTCTCAAGATATTTACTTGAAATCAGGCTTCAATTCAACAGAATTCAAGTTTGTTGATGATAAAGGACAAGCTATTTACAAATTTCTCCCGGCTATGGCACCATCATTTGAAATAGGATATGGATACCCTATTTCGGATTTTTTAGTCAATGAATTTGGGGTTTCATTGGATGGATATAATTCCAAGGGAGAGGCTAAATTCAGGGATTATGATTACACTACTTTTTATGGTGGCATTAGAAATTCCACATCGTTTAAAGTAAGTTTTGGTGATTTGGAAGTTGGGATGGTTGGCTTATTGGGGGTGTCAAAAATTTTATCAGGGGATCAATTGATAAATAATTCAAGATTTGACCTTACTGAAGAAGTCGATTTTAAAGGAGTGTTTTTTCAACGAGGAATTGGAATTAATTTCAATTATTTTGTTACTGATGGAGTCTTGATTAGTAGCGGACTAGATTATTCAATTGCCTCTAAACTAAAGGGAAATTCTCTAGAAAATTTGAGTTTTTCTACGACTCGGACATTATTCGGTATTCATTTTATTCTAGATTGAGATGAAAAAATATTTATTGTTACTCCTGTTTTCTTTTGTAAATCTTTATTCTTTCGCTCAATTACCAGGGATTTCTTACCAGGCTTTAATTCTGGATAAGCAGACCTTGCCAGGAGCAGACGACGAAGGCTATCCATTGGTAAACAAAGAAATTTGTTTGCGATTTAGCTTCATTAGTATTTCCAAAAAGAGTGAATATGTAGAGTTAATAAAAACCAAAACTGATGAGAATGGACTTGTTAACGTTTCCATTGGGACTGGACAAAGGATAAATGGTACTGCTTTGTCTTTTTCTGGAATCGCTTGGGAGGAAAAAGAAAAGTTTCTTTTAGTAGAATTTGATAAAGAAGGAGAGTGTGCTGACTTTATTGAGCTAAGTTATCAGCAATTTACAGCTGTTCCATACGCCATCTATGCATTAAATGGTGGGGGTGGGGCTCCAGGTCCACAAGGCCCCATTGGATTGACTGGTCCTGCTGGACCCCAAGGTTCTATTGGATTGACAGGTCCGGCAGGAGCAATAGGTCCCGCGGGAGCAACTGGTTCCCAAGGCCCAATTGGCTTGACTGGTCCTTCAGGACCTCAAGGAGCCCAAGGTTCGATAGGATTAACAGGACCCGCAGGTGCAATAGGTCCTGCAGGAGCAACTGGTTCCCAAGGTCCAATAGGTTTAACAGGACCCACGGGAGCAGCGGGTGCCCAAGGACCGATTGGATTGACGGGACCGGCGGGGGCAACTGGTTCCCAAGGCCCAATTGGCTTGACTGGTCCTGCAGGACCTCAAGGAGCCCAAGGTCCGATAGGATTAACAGGGCCCACGGGAGCGACAGGTTCCGCGGGAGCAACCGGTGCCCAAGGCCCAATTGGATTAACAGGACCCGCGGGAGCAACTGGTCCCCAAGGCCCAATTGGCTTGACAGGACCTACAGGATCTCAAGGCCCGATAGGATTAACAGGACCAGCTGGAGTAGATGGCGTTTCAGCTTCTTCTGCAAATTTTGTAGATCTAACTTCTAATCAGAATATAGGTGGAATTAAAACCTTTAATAATACTATTTCTGGAAGTATATCAGGTAATGCTGCAACAGCCACAAGTGCAACAATTGCTGGTAACGTAACAGCAGCCAGTAATACCACATTGACTTCCATTTCAAACTTAAATACGGTTGGAACAATTACAAGTGGAGTATGGAATGGAACAAGAATAGCAGTTGCTAATGGTGGTACAGGTGCAACCTCATTAAACCCCAACAGTGTTTTAATTGGAAATGGAACAAGTGGCATTCAATCTGTTGCACCTGGTGCTAACGGAAATATTCTAACTTCAAATGGGACTACTTGGGTTTCAGCAGCTAATTCTGGACAACAAACTACTTATAGTGTTGGAAGTAATCCTGGATTAGGGGGATATGTTTTTTTTGTAACACCTGATGGTAAACACGGTTTAGTAGCAGCAGAGCAAGATCAAAGCGTAGTTAATTGGCCGAGAATTGGAGTAAGTTGGTGGGAAGCACCAAATTTTGTATCCAATCCTGATAACCATAATTTAAATGGAAAAAATTTTACTGACTGGAGACTACCAACCAAATACGAATTAAATTTATTATATACACTACAAGGCCAGATTGGTAATTTTGTCACAAGCGATAACTATTGGAGTTCAACAGTGCAATCGACCACTTCTGCGTGGTGGCAGAATTTTCAATCAGGTAATCAGGGATTTGTAGGTATGAATTCTGATAATGGTCGCGTTAGAGCTGTTAGATCTTTTTAATTCTCTAAGTTTTAAATTAATCCATCACAAATTCGGCACCGAAAAAGATAAGCTACCTTAGTTCAAAATCAATCGAATAGAGACTATAAAACGCTTTGCTTAGGAATTAAAGAAGAAGAGTATATACCCAATCACTCCTCTTAAACTTCCGACTGGTTAATCCTCCTCCTTCTTCCATTAGAAAAATGGAAGGCGCTAACCAAGGATTTCTTACAGCAACTATCGTTTGTAATTTGTAAAAGCAACTCCTGCTTTTTTTTGGTTTTTTTTGAATCTTTATTTTCTCATTTTTTCAAGCATTTTTAATCGGTGCATAAATCACCAGTTGTAAAATCTCAATCAATAAACTAGTTTTATAAAGCGCTGGTCTAAATAAACTTGACGTCGGACAAAATGAAATTTTATTTTTGGGGTATTTCAATTGGCTTAATGCTTTGTACATTTTTTCTTTTAAGAAATCACGGAAGGTTGTTTTTGATGAAGCATATACCTGTCCACCAATCCGAAGTTGTACACATCAAGAATATGGATGAGGCGAACTTTAGCCTGGACCTCTATGCATGCAAAAGAAGCTACAAAAGCAGCAAGGCTAGACTATTGAATTCAATGTTTAGCGACCAAATTGCCGTTTTTGAAATTCCTTTAAAAAATTACAAGTTCAATAATCTTGTTATGCCCCCCATAGGCAGTGATGAAATTTCAGCTGATGCAACCCTGTATTTTAATACGATGTTTTTTGATTCGAGTTTCATCGCTACCACGGGTGTTATCGATAACAAAGACTTGATTAATGCTAGAAAACCACGTAAAAAAAGAATTGGTATAGATAAAAACGGTCGATTGACAAGTTTTTCAGAAAACCAGAATTCAAGTTACAACGATGTGTTTCAGGCACCCATAGCACTTAGACAAAAATCAAAAGTTAAACCTAATCTCCGAACACTAAATTACCGTCAATTCATAAGTATCAAGGATGGTAAGTTGCTTTTTATCACAGGATTTAACAACTCATTGATTTCTTGGATGGACATAAAAGCGCTTATGCCCCAACTTGGACTAACAAGTATCATTGCCTTAGACGGCGGTGCCTCTGTGGAATATGCGTTTGATGGAAAAACGAATAATTACTCTTTCAGTTCAATTCCATTTAGGCATTTATGGTTCTGGTTAAATTCACCCTATTACATTGAAGCAATAAATACTGGCAATTTAATTAATGATTAATTCTGGCTTTTCTACCTTTATTTTTCTTCTCACCTAAAGAAGATTTTTGGGAGTAATTCCAATTTTCGCAATAGTATATCGCTTTACAAATAGCCAATGAGACAACTCCAAACCATTCTACTTTTTTTGCTGACAATCGGCACCGCTTGGGGGCAGGCTGACTCCTTGCGACGCCAATTGGAGCGAGGTGAGATTACAGAGAAAGAGTGGTACTTGGGTACACTTAAATTGGGCCAAGTATCGGACGACGCCAATGGCTGGGTGCAATACGACGATCTGGTGGATGTCAACTCCAAACTCTACAAATCGCTCAAAAAAAAATCTGGAATCATCTTTCATATTCCCAACAAGTACCAAGTGATTCAGTCAAACGGAAATAGATACATCCAAGCTTATCTCTTCAACTTAACCGATTCGATCATTGAAATTCCCAGAATGGATGCAACTATCTATCCGATTGAAAGTGAGTTCTATTTGAATAAAAATTGGGTTAAGGTAAAAGAAAATACCTCCTCAACCTGTGGCAACAGCTACTGGGTACAAAAATTAGCACCTAATTCCTACCTGTCTATCCAGATAAGTAACCACGACATCTCATTCGGAAAAATCAAGGTAAGACAAAAGGTCAAACTCAAGCTAGGAGACCAAATCCTAGTGTCAAAGGAAATAAAGGCTTTGCTCTTTCCAAATCAACTAAAACTTTTGACGGAGAAATTCAATTGAGCGTAACTGCCAAACTCCAATTTTTAAAACTCCAAAGAGCGGTTTACCAACCGCCTTTTTTATTTCACCCCATAGTTCAGTCTTTGGCTAACATCCTCATGACTCTAGAAGAGC
>JBIIFN010000109.1:0-7806 GCA_044237325.1 Algoriphagus sp. | reverse complement strand
GACTACCTGGAGCGAAGAAAAAATAGGTATGCGACCTTTGATAAAGGTACCGGCAAAGCCTTTGAAGAAGGAAAATTAAGTCTCGAAGACCTAAGAGCCTATGCCTTTGAAGTGGGAGAGCCAGCCGCGATTAGCGGTAAGCAAGAGTACTTTGAAAATCTGATCAACAAGTTTATCTAAAAAAAAATGGGAGGCTTCAACCTCCCATTTTTTTTGTGTTTATCCGAATCAATTTTTCCCTTTTTAGCGGATGCTATCCAACAATTGGGTAGCCTTGGTCATCTGCTCTACCTGCTGCTGGTAGGCGGGGTTGGCAGGTACTTTAGCTACTTTCTCCAGAAACTCGATGGTGGAAAAAAGCACACCCTGCCAATCCTGTGAAGTGATGGACGAAGCAATCACGTGGTCCCCAGTTTTGGGAAAAGGCATCTCTTTTTTCAAGGCTGCAGGTGTACCTAGTTGTCCGTACATTTCCTTCATTTTATCTACAGAAACGACCATGTCTTTTTCTTTCTCGTTTTTGTAATAGTACCCCATAAACACAGGTTGCTTCACTTTGGCAAAAGTGGCTTGATTCATCTCACTGTAAAGTAGTACGGCCAAACTCTCGTAGCCATTGGCATGGTATTCCTCGGACCAGTAGGCTCCTTTTTCTCCCTCACGCTTTTGCTTGTTGACCCCGTTTTCTAACATGGTTTTTTTCATGATCCAAAAAGCCCATGGGGTAAATAATCCCTCCAATAGCTTGGCTTCATCTCGAATGGCAGGAGAGTAGAGGGCGAGCGCATGTACATCTGCCTGCTGGCTAGCTAGGAGGAGGCCAAGGGAGCCACCCATGGAGGTGCCCACCACGATGACTTTATCACCCAAACTTTTTCCAATTTGATAGGCTTCGCCAGCGGCGTTAGCCAAGTCCTGTGCGCTTAGGTATTCCATGCCGTTTTCTCGACTGATGCCATGTTCCGGTAGGCGGGTAACAAACAGGTTGGCCCCAAAATGTGCCGCCAAGAAGCGATGCACGGGATCTCCTTCCATGGGGCTGGCACCAAAACCGTGGATATAGACAATGGAGTAGGGTGTTTTTTTCTTGTTCAGTGAATCTGCCCAAAGGATATAGGCCTCGTTGCCGGGCTTTAGGCCTTTGACTGAATCTTCACGACTGCGTAGGTAAGATTCCAAGGCTTGGGGATCTGCAGGTATTTCTGGGAAGGCAATGGTTAGCGCTTGGGTGCTCACTTTGGGACCTAGCATGTAGATCACCACCAAGATCATGGCAGAGGCAAAAAGGCCTAGAAATATTTTTTTCAACATGGGATGTGGTGATTAGTAGACAGTAAGGCGGTCATGCCTAGCCCTGGTACAAATATCTTGGATTTTATGGGTTTGCAAGGGACTTAATGGTACAAATGGCTATAATTTCTGTGTTCCCCGCAACTTGGTTGCGATGATATCGTTTACCTTTACCAAACAAAACTCCTGTTACCCATGAAAAGAATTGTGCTTCTTCTCGCTTTCCTAGTCTTTAGTTTCACCGGCTTCGGTCAGGAAAAAAAAGTACCGCATCAGTCAGTGTTTGCGGAACTTGGTGGTTCTGGACTCGCCTACAGTTTCAATTATGATTTCCGATTTGATTCAACTCGCATCGATTCATGGGGGATGAGAATTGGTGCAGGTGGGTATGCGATGGAGGGAGATTCATTTTTTTCGGTGCCTGTTTTGGTCAACAGACTATACGGAAATGGGCCCCATTACTTCGAAATAGGGCTAGGAATGACTTTTTTCGGTTATAAAAATGAAACGTATACGTATTGCGCCAATGGATATTATGACCCCAATGGTATGTATGTGTGCACGGAGCAGGTGATCAATAACGACTACAACTTTATTCTCCCAGTGGATGGTAGTCCAAGTTTAATGGGTACCATGAACATAGGTTACCGTAAGGTGCCGGTAGATGGAGGTTTTACTTGGCGGGTCAACTTGACACCTATCTTCAATAACAATGGCTTTTGGCCGCTTTTTGCCGGTGTAGGCTTCGGCTACGCGTTTTAAACACTAGGTTTACCTAGCATTTATTTCTATTCTAGTGTCAACAGGTGGAGCGTTAGGCGCTGCGCCTGCTTTTCTAGGTCAATACCCAATTCTTCTCGAGTAACGCGAATTACTTTTTCCCGCTCGGAAGCAGGTAACGCATTATAGCCGTACCATGCTCCCAGGATTCCACCAGCCAGTGAGGCAGTGGTGTCGTTGTCTCTGCCGTAGTTGGTCAAAAAGATCAAGGTGTTTTTGAAATCAAAGTCTGCATATAGCATGGCAGTTAGACTTTGAAGGTAGATTTCTCCCGCATGAAAAGGCATGTCCTGCTGTCGATCATCCAGTTGTCCGTAAGCATAGGTTAGCGCAGGGCTTTTGGACTGCATGCCTGTGGGTAGGGAATCTAATTTTCGAGCTTCTCGCACGATATTCAGTGCATCTTTCAGCAATTTATGGGAGGTTCTCCCTACCAAACGGCTTTGAAAGTAGCCTGCTGGATCTAGCCTAAGCGCAGCAAGAAGCGCTTCTTTGCCTGCCATTGGCGTCATACCTGCAGCGGTCATGGCGGCAGCTAAGCCCGTCAAGTCTCTCGCGTAGCCAAGGTCAAACAGGGACAGTTTGTAAGCTTCTTTATAGGCTTTTTTTGGATTTCCAGGGAAGAATGCTCCCAAAGTTGGCGCATAGAGCAGGCCAGCACAAACCATCTCTCCCCCATAAAACTTGGACAAGGAGTCAGCGTAGCCACCCAAATTATTTTCCATATACGGCGTAGCCACCTTGGCCCACTCAGAAAGCCAGTTGGCCTCTTGCAAGGCATTTTCAAATGGTTCGACCTGGCTGCCTTCTGTCTTCTTGAGCTTTTCCAGACTAGCGGTATAGGCGCTCAAGGTGTGTGCCGCAAACTGCTTGGCATCTAGTGCTGTGGATTTTTGGCTAAGCAAATAGTCCACCGCTAAGTTTTTCCAACGTGTATCATCCGTGGTACCTCCTGCGGGCAGGTTGGCTTTCCAGGTTCCTTCAGGGGAGGTCTCCCGAATCATCGAGTCAAGGCCATCCACAAATCCATACTCTAAGTTAATTGCCTCTCGAGACCACATTTCTGTTGGAGCCCCCATGGCATCTCCGATGGCAGAACCAACCAGCATCCCCAAGATTTTATCGTAGAGTTCTGCTTCGGTAAGTCCCGAACTGGTTTTTAACTCCTCAGAAAAGACAGGCTGGGAGCTGCTGTCCTCTTTTTTTGTGCAAGCGAGGGAAAAACCGAGGAGAAGGAAAAGAGCTATTTTTTTCATTTAGGGCAGGAGGTAGGTATGGGCACGGGAAAGTAGGACCTTTTTTTCATCTAACGATAAGGTTAGGGGCAGCTGTGCGATGCCAATCAAGCGACGCAGGATTTCAATACCGCGGTAAGCCTGCACTAGATCCCAGGCCACTGGTAGGGAATAGCGCTCCTGTACTCTCAGGGCAAGGGCTGAAGGCTGTGAGGCAAGATCGAGGTGGGCCAAGAATACGCCAAGGTCAAACTCGGGTTCTCCTAGGCCGCCAAATTCTGGGTCAATCACTTTTAAGCCTGAGTCAACGGCGAGCCAACTCCCAGGGTAAAAATCCCCATGAATCAAGCTGCCTTTTTCTTGGAGGTAATATTGGCCAAGGGCCGTGATTTTGGTTTTCAGGCGAACATCTGTTTTGTAGGGCAGGCTTGCGGCTTGCAATCCTTGCTGTACGGTATCTAGGTCAAATCCATTTTCTTCCTGAAAAGGGAAGTCGAACAAATGCTCGTGATTCAACTTTCGCATAGCTTCGGTGCTCGGAAATTTGCTTGGCTTTACCTGGTGAAGGCGGACCAGAAAATCTACTAGCGTGTCTAATTCTGCCGTGGAAAGCGCTGTTTTACCCTGGTAGAGAAATCCATAATCGATTCCCTTGCCGAGGTCCTCCAAGCCCATCAGGTGCAAGCCTTCCTCATAGAAAAGCACCTTTGGCACCCTAGATGCCAAGTTGGAATCACCCATCAGCTGTTCCAAAAATTCTTTTTCGATGCCTATTCTTTCTACAGGCGCAGGGATCTGAGGGTACTTGCGGACGTATGGTTTAGACTGCTTTAGGATTAGGCTACGCTGGTTGGTCTGAATCCGCAATACCAGGTTCATATTGCTTTCACCAGCTACGGTGGATTCGATGACGTGCTCATCGGTATTCCAAATGGGTAGCAGCTGCAGTTGTGCTAGGGGACTGTCTTGAGTTAAATCAATCATTTTTCGGTGGCTGTACAAATTTAGCCGATGCAAAGGAGGTATTCATCCTTCCTCAACAGATTATTGTCCTCGGTCTGCTGATTTTCCTTTGGGATCCCCTCGTTTTGGCTATTTTTGGGTTATAAATTAAACCCAAATATGTTCGGACTTCATCGATCGCTCTTCAACGAAGAGCACGCGCTTTTTAGACAAAGTGTGAAAGAATTCATTGCCCGCGAAATCACGCCTCACAATGCTGCCTGGGAAGTTCAGAAGATGGTGAGCAGGGAATCCTGGTTGAAGCTTGGAGAAAATGGATTTTTAGGCATGCAGGCCCCAGAGGAATTGGGAGGCTTGAATGTGCAGGATTTTCGATACAACGCCATTCTCATCGAGGAATTGGGCCTTAGCGGCTGTTCTGGCCCTGCTATTGGCTATCCGTTGCACAACGATATTGTATTGCCCTATATCCTCCACTATGCTACTGCTGCTGCCAAGCAAAAATACGTCCCTAAGATGGTCTCTGGGGAATGGATTGGAGCGGTTGCAATGACCGAACCCGGAGCTGGTTCAGATCTTCAAGGCATGCGCAGTACGGCAGAGGACAAGGGGGATTATTTTTTACTAAATGGCTCCAAAACCTTCATCACCAACGGCTACCTCTCCGACGTGGTGGTGGTCGCTGCTAAGACGGATCCAAGCAAGGGAGCCAAGGGGATTTCTCTATTCCTTGTAGATAAAGACATGCCTGGATTTTCCAAAGGGGTGCCTTTTGAGAAGGTAGGGCTACACGCACAAGATACCTGTGAGTTGTTTTTTGAGGATGTAAAAATCCCTAAGGAGAATTTGCTCGGTAAACTAGGCGATGGATTCACCTACTTAATGACCGAGTTGGCACAGGAGCGCCTCGTGGTTGCTTTGGCTGCCATTGCCCTGTCTGAATATGCACTTTCGAGTACCATTGCCTATGTGAAGGAGCGAAAAGCATTTGGCAAGGCCATCAGCGAGTTTCAAAACACCCGATTCAAGCTCGCCGAAATGGCGGCGCAGGTGGAGCAGGGGCGTATCTACTGCGATTATTTAGTACTGCTTCACAACGAGGGCAAACTCGACTCTGCGATGTCTTCAGCAGCGAAATATAATATGACCGAGCTGCAGTGCAAGGTAGCTGACGAATGCGTACAGCTTCACGGAGGTTATGGCTATATGTGGGAGTATGGTGTGGCTAGAGCTTGGGCGGATGCCCGCGTACAACGCATCTATGCAGGCACCAATGAAATCATGAAAGAGCTGATTGCGCGAAAAATATTGCGTTAACTCCCCAAGATACTTGCTGATGCCCCTTTATTTTAAGTTATTGTGCCTGTTGATTCACCCAAAATAGTTTACCCATGACTGATTTCCCTTGGTTTAAATTTTATCCTGCTGCCGTTACCCGTGAGGTAGATTGTACAGCCTATTCCAGCGTAACAGCCCTTTTTGAAGAGAGTGTTAAAAAGTACGGTCCTTCCATCGCCTATGAGTGCATGGGCAAAACAATTTCTTTTCAAGATTTAGACAAACTCAGTGCGCAGTTTGCCAACTACTTGCTTCATGAGTTGAAGTTATCGAAAGGTTCCCGCGTGGCCATTCAGATGCCCAACGTGCTGCAATACCCAGTAGTGATGTTTGGCGCCCTTCGTGCCGGCATGGTGGTCGTCAATACCAATCCGCTATACACGCCAGCTGAGATGAAGCACCAGTTCAACGATGCTGGAGCAGATGTAATCGTGATCGTGGCGAATTTTGCATCCAACCTAGAGAAAATAAGGTCTGAAATCCAGGCGAAGCACGTGGTGGTGACCGAACTTGGTGATCTGTTGGGTGGATTAATAGGCACAATTGTTAACTTGGTCGTTAAGCATGTCAAGAAGATGGTTCCGCCTTTTCAGCTGCCTGGAGCTGTTTCCTTGAAAAAAGCACTTTCTCTCGGAGCCAACCATCGCTTTACGCCGGTAGCATGTAACTTGGAGGACGCGGCCTTTCTTCAGTATACAGGAGGCACTACAGGGGTGTCCAAAGGCGCCGAACTTACCCATGGCAATATCGTGGCCAACATGCAGCAGATCTCTGCCTGGATGAAGCCCAAGCTAAAGGAGAAAGAAGAAATTGTCATTACGGCATTGCCCCTATATCACATTTTTGCGCTGACAGTAAACTGCCTAGCAATGCTAAAAATTGGTGCGCATAACGTATTGATTACCAATCCAAGAGATATGAAAGCTTTTATCGGTGATTTAGCCAAGAAGCGCTTCACGGTAATCACCGGAGTCAACACGCTATTTAACGGATTACTCAACCAAGACGCCTTCAAGGCATTAGATTTTTCAGCCTTGAAAATTGCTGTTGGTGGAGGCATGGCCGTTCAAAAAGCTACTGCTGAAAAATGGAAAGCTGTCACGGGAGTTCCCTTAGCCGAAGGCTATGGCTTGACCGAAACAGCCCCTGTGGCTACCTGTAATCCCATCGATGGCACAGAGCGTATTGGGACCATCGGTATGCCGTTACCCAACACCGAAGTGATGATTGCCGATGATGCGGGCAATCCTGTACCTATCGGAGAGCGTGGGGAAATCTTTATCAAAGGTCCTCAAGTGATGAAGGGCTACTGGAATCGCCCTGAGGAGACGGCACTCGTCATGCAAGGCGTCTGGTTCAAGTCAGGAGATATTGGGGTGATGGATGCCGATGGCTATACCAAAATCGTAGACAGAAAGAAAGAAATGATCCTTGTCTCGGGCTTCAACGTGTATCCAAACGAAGTTGAAGACGTTGTCGCTTCTTGCGCGGGCGTACTCGAAGTAGGGGTGATTGGCATGCCTGACCCTAAGTCAACCGAAAAAGTAGTGGCTTACGTGGTGAAAAATGACGCCAGCCTTACTTCCGAGCAAGTCATTACGCATTGCAAGGAGTTTTTGACCAACTATAAAGTACCAAAAGAAGTGTACTTCACATCAGAGCTTCCAAAAACCAATGTGGGCAAGATCCTTCGTCGAAAGATCAAGGAGGCTCATGTTGAACAATACGGTGCAGGTTCTAGCGAAAGCTAAGAACTTTAGACCCAGCAAGTAAAAAGACCGCGTTATCGCGGTTTTTTTGTTGTTTTGTAGGCTGGAAAAGGTAGTATTTACTTTTGGATAGCCACTTTACTTTTATTTCCGACCTATTTGATGACCTGGCAACTGATTAAAGATGCGCTTCTTGGCAAAGAGCAAGATTTTACCCGCTTACCGCTAAAGACGGCGATTTTCATCTTAGCCATTCCCATGATCTTGGAGATGATGATGGAATCGGCTTTTGCCATCGTAGACATTTTCTTTGTGGCCAAGCTAGGAGAATATGCCATTGCGACGGTTGGCTTGACGGAGTCAGTGATCGTATTGACCTATGCGCTTGGCTTTGGAATCAGCATGGCTGCCACGGCCTTGATTTCTCGCCGATTTGGAGAAAAGAGGTACAGCGAGGCGGGCACCGCTACTTTTCAGCTGCTACTGGTTGG
>JBIIFN010000108.1:0-7863 GCA_044237325.1 Algoriphagus sp. | reverse complement strand
CTCTATGGGTGCAGTATTATTGGCAGGTGGGGCCAAAGACAAGCGTTCAGCATTGAAACATGCTCGCGTGATGATTCACCAGCCCTCTGGCGGTATGCAAGGACAATCCACGGATATGGAAATCTCGTTGAAACTTATCCTAGCGATGCGTCAGGAGCTCTACCAAATTCTAGCTAGCCATACCGGCAAATCCTTTGAAGAAATCGAAAAAGACTCCGACCGAGACTATTGGTTGAGAGCCCCAGAAGCCAAGGAATATGGCTTGATCGATGAGGTATTGGTTAAAAAGACGAGCTAAACATGGCCCAAACCACCTGCTCCTTTTGCGGTAGAGCAAAGAAAGACGTCTCCTTGATGGTGTCTGGAATCTCTGCGCACATCTGTGACTTTTGCATCGAACAGGCTCATGAAATCGTGGGAGAGGACAAGAAAACTAAGAATTCTTCGGCCAAGAAGACCTTTACTCTTAAAAAACCAAAGGAATTGACCCAGTACTTGGATCAATACGTCATTGGCCAAGAGGACGCTAAAAAAGTGCTCACGGTGGCCGTGTACAATCATTACAAGCGCCTTCAGCAAAAGGAAGAAGCGGATGAAATCAAGATTGAAAAGTCCAATATCATCCTCGTAGGCGATACAGGCACAGGAAAGACGTATCTGGCCAAAACCTTGGCCAAAACACTTGAAGTACCCTTCTGCATTGCCGATGCCACTGTGCTCACAGAAGCGGGCTACGTAGGCGAGGACGTGGAAAGTATCCTTACCCGACTCCTCCAGGCGGCAGACTATAAAGTAGAAGAAGCTGAAAGAGGGATCGTCTATATCGATGAGTTGGATAAAATCGCTCGAAAGTCTGACAATCCCTCCATCACCCGAGACGTAAGCGGAGAAGGCGTACAGCAAGCCTTACTCAAGCTATTGGAAGGCACCATCGTCAACGTACCCCCACAGGGAGGCCGAAAGCACCCCGATCAGAAGATGATTGCGGTAAACACGGAAAACATCCTCTTTATCTGCGGCGGTGCCTTTGATGGGATTGCGAGACATATCGGCAAGCGCCTACACACACAGCCAATGGGATTCAGTGCCAGCACGGCCACCTTAGGAGCTGACCGCGACAACCTACTACAATACGTCACTGCACAGGATTTGAAGGCTTTTGGTTTGATTCCCGAACTGATCGGCAGACTTCCTGTATTGTCTCACTTAGACCCCCTTACCGGCACCACACTCAAGCGCATCCTGACAGAGCCTAAAAATGCACTCGTCAAGCAATACGCCAAGCTCATGGCCATGGAAGGTGTTAACCTCACCTTTGATGAGTCCGCACTGGATTTTATTGTTGCTAAGGCCGTGGAGTTTAATCTGGGCGCACGTGGACTACGCTCTATCTGCGAAGCCATCGTCACCGATGCGATGTACGAGATTCCCTCTGACAATACTATCAAAGAATTGGTCATCGACGAGGCCTATGCACAATCCAAATTTGACGGCTCCAAATTCAAAAAACTGCAAGTTGCTTAAACGACAAACCCCGAGAACATCGGGGTTTGTTTTTTTTAGAGCATTGCTAAACTTGAATTAATTTTTTTCCAAAATCAATCGCGCCGTCGTAGCCGATGCAGGCTGCTTTCCAATCTTAGCGGCAATCTCCTCGTAGCCCGCTAGTAGCCCATTACGGTAATCGGGATTGGATAGAATGCTATGTAATTCCGCACGTAGGTTTTCTACCGAAAAATCATCCTGTAGTAGCTCCCGTACTACTGCCTTGTCTGCAATCAAGTTGGGCAAGGAGACATAGGGCACCCGAATGAGGCGCTTTGCAATGTGGTAGGAAAGATAGGAAGTACGGTATACCACCACTTGTGGCACCCTGAAAAGGGCTGTCTCAAGGGTAGCCGTTCCGGAAGTTACCACAGCTGCTACCGCGGGAGAAAGTAGGTCGTAGGTTTGGTTGAAAACCACCCGAATACCCTGCTGCCGAGCTGCTGCATAGACCGTCTCCGAAAGACTATCTACCCCCGCCACGACAAATTGCACCTCAGGAAACTCCTTCACCAAGTCCAGCATTCGATCTAACATTGCTTGTACTTCTTGAACTCTACTACCGGGTAGCAAGGCAATGATGGGATGGTAAGAAAGCTCGTTTTTTTGGTAGAAAAAGCCATGCGGCACAAACTTATTGATCTCATCCAAAAGCGGGTTGCCCACGTAATGTACATTCATGCCGAATTTCTGGAAAAAAGCAGGCTCAAAGGGCAAGATAGAATATACCTGATCCGTATTTTTTTGAAGTGAATAAGCTCGCTTCTGATTCCAAGCCCAAACCTTTGGTGGAATATAATAGTGTACTGCAAGGCCGTTTGCTTTCGCAAAAGCGGCAATTTTCATATTAAACCCACCGTAATCGACCAAAATAACCGCATCGGGGCGGTAGGCTAGCAAGTCCTTCTTGATGAGCGACAGGTAGCGGAGCACTTTCCTAAAACCGAAAAGCACCTCCACAAATCCCATTAGAGCTACCTCAGCATAGTCCACAGCAAGGTCAACACCTGCATCTTTGGAGTAATCGCCTCCCATGCCTCGAAACGTGAGTTTGGGATCGAGTTCTTTTAACGCTAGCACCAAGTTGGCCGCATGCATGTCGCCTGAGCGCTCTCCAGATAGGATGTAAATCTTTTTCACTGCTAGTTTAGCCGGTTAGATAAAAAATAAAAGTAGGCGATTCGGCCTACTTTCCAAAAGCAAATTGAAGTCCTTTACTCGCCCATGTACTCCACAAAATTTCGTGGGGTCTCGTAAAGTGTCAGTTTGTATAGGGCACCTGTTGGGGCAATCTCTTTTACGGCAGGGGCCAAAATCTTCCAGAATTCCATCACGAGTACTTCACAGCTTGCCAACTTACCGACCATAAAGTCTACGTCAAGATTTAGGTTTTTATGGTCTACTCGGTCAATCACCTGCTTGCGCACCACCTCACTTAGCGACTTAAGGTCTACGACAAAGCCCGTTTCTGGATCGGGAAGTCCCCGCACGGTCACGATCAATTCGAAGTTGTGTCCATGCCAATTGACATTGGCGCAAGGACCGAAAACGGCAAAGTTTTTTTCTTCAGACCAATTGGGATTCCAAAGCTTATGCGCAGCATTAAAATGTTCCTTCCGCGAAACGTAAATCATGTCATGAGGGGACTAAGGAACAAAAGTAAAAAAAATAGGTGATTATCCGCAATGATGCCGATAGCTGGATATACCAATTAATGACCGTAGAGGATCAGATTGTAATGATCCCGCGATCCTGTGGACTAGTGCCTTCGGATCTAGGCTAGTTGATTAAATGAATTGCAGCGCCAGAACTCCGTAGGAGTGACCGAATTCGTAACCCTGGTTTCAACCAGGAAAAAAAAGTCTCCCAAGGCAATCTTGGGAGACTCTTAATAAACCTTTACAGGGATTAGTTCTGGTTCATGTGGCGAATCAACGTCTGTAGGTCTTCTATTTTTTTGAAATCAATTCGTTCGGACTTGATAAAGGCCGTGGCTTTAGCGAGGTCAGTTCCAAAGATTTGCTGAAGGTCCTTTTCCTTATTTTTCATCAACATCACTTTTTCATTCACTACGACAAAGAATTCCTGTTGATCCTGAAACACTTTTGCTGCTTGCGCACCGTAAGTGGCGGATGGATCATCTGTCATGGTCTTGTAGGCGTGGAAAAGCAAGGTATAGGTACCCTTTTCTACAATCTTCAAAAATCGCTTGGATTTAAGAGTGGGTACCACGTATGCACTGGTGTATTCACTACCACCCGCTTCTGGCAGATAGGAAAATCCGGTCACCTTTTCAGGCGTATAGGCAAAAAGCCCTCCTTCCAATTTGTATTCCAAGGTATTGCTGTAGGCGTTTAAGGCAATGGTTAAGCCTTCTACTTTTTGGCCGCTAGCAAGGTAAATAATGCCTTTATTAAACTCGTCGAAATACGCCGAGCCTTTGACGCCGAGAAAGGGATTCGCGGTGATAGGCATGCCTGTTCCATTGTCACGAAGTAAAGCCATTTGTGCAAAGGAACTCATCGGGAGCAAAAACCCGAGAAATAGGGAAAGTGCGAGGATTTTTTTCATGGTTGAAGGTAAAAAAAAAGACCGGATAAACCGGTCTTTTTTAATTGAAGAATACTACTAATCGCTATAAGCAAATTATCTAGTGATTCTGATCTGTACTTTATTGTAGTTTGCACTAGACCCGATTTCGTCGTTGCCTACCACTTGCAGCGTTAGGTCAACAGACCCTCCGATTTTACCTGTGTTAGTCACATTGACGGTCAAAGTACCAAAGCTTGATCCCGCAGGGATAGTCAAGGTACCTGGCATCGAATAGTCTCTGCCAGCAGCTGCAGTCGTCGCATCAGTCACAACCGAGTAGGTAATGATTTCATCAGACGGTCTGTGAGCACCTACTAGGTTCACACGTAGGTTAACTGTTCCAACAGTGTTGGCAACAGTGATCCTTGGATAGGTCAAACCTGCTGCAGGAGCACGGTCAACGGCATCTTGAAACTCAACTACATGACCTTCCCAAACTGGGTAGTTTTGCTCAATGCAAGAAGAGAAGACAAGAACTAAGGCCAGAGAGAGTAGAGAAAATAACTTTTTCATAATTTCTGATTTTAGTAGCCTCTGTTTTGTTTAATGTTTGGATTACCATCCACCTCACGCTGTGGGATTGGAGGCAAGATTCTGAAGTCATCGAAGGCCAGATTCACCGCAGGAGTTGTTTTCACAATTGCTCTGCCGTAACGCTTCAAGTCAAAGAAACGCTGACCCTCACCAACAAATTCTTTAAATCTTTCCAAAAGAATTTCTTCCAAAAGCGCGTTACCAGCCAAAGTCACCGCAGGTAGACCTCTCAATGCTTTGAAAGCATTCAATTCAGTCAATGCAGCAGCTTCTTTACTCAAGTGGTAGTTTGCTTCTGCTCTGTTCAAGTGCATCTCTGACTTACGAATCACAGGCACGTTGTCTGCATATGCAAATCCAGACTTGGACATGAACTTGGTGTTCTCAATTTGACGACCAGCACCTCTTACCGTGTTACCAGTAGTGAATAGCTGCGCTCTTACGTCTGTGTTACGAGTCACATCCCAGTTGTTATTGTCTGTAGCTGGAGTGCCAATCTGCAATGCAGAAAGACCAAAGAATCCACGAACTCGTGCATTTGGAATGAAGTCACCCCAACCCCCTTGGGAGTTTTTGTTGGTTAGGTTCAACAATGCAGTGTAAGTAGACTGTAGCGATTCGTTAACCCCAATAGACTCTTCTGCCAAGGCAAAACGTACCTCAAACATGGACTCTGGATTAACTGGTGCTCTCCAACCGTTCACATAAGCAGCTCCTGAAAGGACAGTACCTACGCTACTTGCCAAAGCAAGTCCGGATTCTGTCACTACCTTAGGATAGTCTCCTCTGTAAAGTGCTACTCGAGAAAGTAAAGCCGAAGCTGCAGGACCAGAACCGTATTGTACACCTCTACCAGCACCCAACAATCTTTTGGCATCTTCCAAATCTTTGTAGATCTGAGCATATACCTCGTTGATTGTTGATCTTGGAGTTTGGCGGCTCAAGGCAACTCCTGAAGATATTACACCCTCAGTAACTACCGGGATACCTCCTTGACCAATGACGCCTTGCTCATAGATTGCCGTAGGGATATACGAGTAGACCTTTACAAGATCAAAGTAGTACAAGGCTCTTAGGAACTTGGCTTCGCCTTCCCAACGCGCAATTTGCGCTGCAGAAGCACCTTCCACTTTGCTGATACCATCCAAAATGAGGTTGGCCTCGTTGATTGCAAAGTAGGCAGTTTGCCAAGTACCGAAGTGAGCACCAGGTTGATTGTTATTTTCACCGATCAAACGACCTGAATTGGAGGTAGTTTGTCCTACGTCGGCCAAGGCATCAGATACTGCGAATAGGTCACGACCGTAAATTCTCGCAGATCTCAATTTGGAATAAACCGAGTTGAGGGCTGCATTCATTGCATCAGGAGTAGTCAAGGCACCATCGGCATCGATGGATTGTCTTGGATCTACCTGAAGCAAGCTATCGCAGGAACTTACCAGTAGAGAGCCTGTAAGTGCGAGAGATAAGAGAGCTTTATTGATTAATTTCATAGTTTTTTTCCTTTTGGTGATTAGAATCCGATTTGTACACCAAGTGTATAAGACTTGGTCAAAGGAACCTGACCTGTACCTGCTCCTGTAAATTCTGGATCATACCCAGGATAATCTGTGTAGGTCCACAAGTTAACACCCTGCATGTAGATGCGGGCACGAGAAAGACCGATGCGATTAACTAGGGTAGGCTTGAAGGTATAGCCAAGGGTCAACTGAGAAAGACGGATGAAATCATACTTTAGCAAAGCTGCAGTACCTGAGTTTCTACCTGCTCCTCTAGTTTCGTTACCACCGTTGGTAGTTACGTTTCTTGGAATATCCGTGATTTGACCTGGAGTTTTCCAAGATCTATCGTTCACTTCACGCAAAGCATTCAAGGTAAGTCGAGTACCGTTCTCTCTCAAGAAACCGTACTGACCGTCACTTCCGATACCGCCGTACTCATAAGTAAAGAAGGTAGTCAATTCAAATCCTTTGTACGTGAATGTGTTGTTCAAACCACCAAACACAGTACCTAAGCTGGATCCTTGGTATTGTCTGTCTGCCGCAAGAGGTAGGTAAGTGATGTTACCCTTGATGTCCAACCACATTGGACGACCGGTAGCTGGGTTTACCCCTGCATACTCTGCTGCAAATACAGCACCTTCACCAGATCTACCAACCGGCTGCCCTACGGCAATACCTGGGTTAGCTGGAAGAAACTGAAGACCGCTGTACAAGCTTACAATTTGGTTGTCAATCTTCGTGATGTTGAAGCTGGTGTTCCAACGGAAACCACCCTTATCAACGTTCACGGTAGACAATTCAAATTCAAGACCTCTGTTTTGTAGTTCACCCACGTTGTTGGAGATACCTCCAAAACCGTTGGTCCAAAGGATAGGCTGGCTCAAAAGCAAGTCCTTGGTTCTTCTGTCAAAAGCGTCAATAGAGCCCGTGATTCTGTTTTCGAAGAAACCAAAGTCAAAACCTAAGTTTAGTGTATTGTTCGTTTCCCAGCTTAGACCAAGGTTGGCCAAGGAAGAAGGAACGATACCTGCACTACCGGAATAGTTACCGCCACCGCCGTAAAGGCCTCTGGCGTCAAAGTTTCCAATCTGGTCGTTACCTGTCAAACCATAAGAAGCTCTGAACTTCATTTCAGAAATGGTGCTTGAATTTTTCAAGAACTCTTCCTCTACCATGCTCCATCCTACACGAACAGAAGGGAACAAACCGTAGCGATTTTCGGTACCAAATCGAGAAGATCCGTCATAACGAGCCGTTACAGTCAACAAGTACTTTTTCTTGTAATCGTAGTTAGCCGATGAAAAAACAGAGGCTCTTCTGTAACCTGTCCAGAAACCAGAAACGGATTCAGGTGTAGCTGCAGATTGGATGGTTCTAAACTGGAAAGTTGGGAAACCAATACCTGCACCAGAGATACCTTCTCTTGTTTCAGAAAGGTATTCCACACCAGCAAGGGCTGATACATTGTGTACACCATTGAAGGTTTTATTCCAGTTCAAAGTTTGGGTAGTGATGAAACGCGTTCTCCAGTCAGACTGTACGGAGCTTCTACCCACCACACCTGCTCCATCGGGAGTACGTGGATCACGGTAGTTGTCACCTTGAAGCAATCTGTAGTCCAAACCGAATAGGGAACGGAAGGTTAGGTTATTCGCGATCTTGTAGTTGGTGATCAAGTTACCTACTGCAG
>JBIIFN010000107.1:0-7867 GCA_044237325.1 Algoriphagus sp. | reverse complement strand
AACTGAAAGCCTACATGGAAAGAAAATAGCAGTTGGGATTGGGCTTATTTGCGGTTGCCTATCCAAACGCCCAATATTACGGCCGCCATGCCGAAGTAATGCCCTAAAAGCAATACCTCTCCATCCAATACGCCCCAGAGAATGGCGACAATGGGAATGGTGTAGGTAACCAAGCTGGCAAAAAATGGGCTCGCACTTTTTATCATGATGTTAAAAAGAATCAAGCCAATGGCTGTGCCTACCATACCTAGTATGGTGATGTAACCTAGTGCTTCCCATGCTTGAGGATGGGTGTTCAGCTTGTGCGCAAAATCAGTGCCTGCAAACAAATACAGTAGCGCCATGGGCAAGATCATTAGCAAGGATATCGAGGATATTTCGATTGATTTCAGCTTCGTAAAGCTGATTTTGATGAAGTGAAGGTTGATGGCGTAGCAGATGCACGCGGCAAGTACGAAAAGCGCGTAGGCATTGATCCCAGACAGGGAATCCCATCCTCCGCCCTCTTTGAAGGTTACGAGGATGATTACGCCTAAAAAAGCGATAATGAGGCCTATTCCGTTTTTACGTGTGATTTTGGTTTTGAAAAACAAAGCTCCTAGCAATACTACAAACAGGGGAGTGAGCGCATTGAGTACCCCAGTGAGGGAGCTGCTAAGCTGCGTTTGTGCGATGGGAAACAGGAAAGCAGGGATAAAGCTGCCAAGTAGGCCGGTGATGAGTAGGTTTTTTATCTGGGTCTTGCTCAAATGCCGAATCCGGGGGATCGATAGCGGGAGAAGCAAACTTGCGGCTGCCACCATGCGGTAGGCGCCCAATTCTCCTGGAGAGAAAACTTCCAAGCCTCTTTTGATTAAAATAAACGAGCTGCCCCAAATCAAGGTCAACACCACAAGGAGTATCCAGTTTTTAAGGGTGTTATCTGTGGTGGCCTGCGTCATGAATTGGGGTAATTGTTTCAAAGAAAATCGTTTTATCCAAAGCGGGTGCAGGAAAAGGAAGCACCTAATGGAATTGATGACCTTCGGTAAATTTTAGGGTTGGAATTCGTAGTCAGCATAGGTAGCTGCTACGCGCTCCAGGATCTCGCCCACCTCTCGGTAGCTTTCAGCAGTGACCATTTCGGTACGGAAAGGCTTGAAGTTGGGCATGCCACGGAAATAATTCGTGTAGTGGCGGCGCATTTCCAGAATCCCTTGCTTCTCACCCTTCCATTCGATGGAAAAGTCCAAGTGCTTTTTGGTGACAGCAATGCGCTCTGCCAAGTCCGGTGGCGCAAGCCGTTCACCTGTGGCAAAAAAGTGCTTGATTTCATTGAAAATCCAAGGGTAACCTATCGAGGCTCGGCCAATCATCATGCCGTCTACATTGTATTTTGCGCGGTATTCAGCTGCTTTTTCGGGGCTATCTATGTCACCGTTGCCAAACACAGGGATATGGAGGCGGGGATTGTCTTTCACTAGGTTGAGCCAAGACCAGTCTGCCTCACCCTTGTACATTTGCTGTCGAGTACGGCAATGGATAGAGATGGCCTGAATGCCTACATCTTGAAGCCGCTCGGCCACTTCCACAATGCGGATCGTGTCGTGACTCCAGCCCAAGCGGGTTTTTACGGTGACGGGCAAGTTGACACGCTTCACGATTTCGGCGGTCATGGAGACCATTTTATCGATGTCGAGGAGGATACCCGCGCCGGCGCCCTTGCAGGCGACTTTATGTACAGGACAGCCGTAGTTGATGTCCAAAATATCTGGGCCAGCAGCTTCTGCGATGGCCGCAGCTTCGCGCATGGATTCAATCTCTGCCCCAAAAATCTGTATGCCTACCGGGCGTTCGTAATCGTAAACATCTAGCTTTTGCACGCTCTTGGCAGCATCACGAATGAGCCCTTCTGAACTGATAAACTCGGTGTACATCAGGTCGGCGCCATTTTGCTTGCATACCGCACGGAAGGGCGGATCACTGACGTCTTCCATGGGAGCGAGTAGGAGAGGAAAATCTCCCAACGCTATATTTCCAATTTTTACCACTTTTCCATTCTAAATTTCGTGTAAATTTAGCCCAATTATGGAGATATACGATACCCAGGCCGAAATAGCCTCCCGAAAGAATTGGCCCTTGTCCTTAGTGGTCATCACCTTGGTCACTTTTGGCACCCTTGTATTGCTGCAAGGAGTTGCAATAGCAGTGGTTCCTCCCCTCTTTCACCTCACCATGGAGGACCTGATAGGACTTGTTAGTGGAGATTATGATATGCCCAACGGGCGCATGGCCATGCTCTTCGTTCAGGGACTGGGTTCCGGACTTGGCTTTTGGATTGCCACCTGGGGTATCACCCGTTATTTAGAAAAAGCAGACCTAGGCTGGGAGAGACAATGGTCGCGGGTGAACGGAAAATATCTCGTCATAATTTTTGCGATGACCCTTGGTGGAATGCTCTTCAATGGTCTTTTGGTGCATTTGAATGCCCAGCTTCAGCTCCCTGAGTTTTTGTCTGAAGTGGAGGTTTGGATGAAGGAAACTGAACTCCAGCTTATGGAGCTCACCAAGTTTTTGACAGATTTTCAATCTATACCTGAGTTGCTTACGGGTATTTTGGTGATCGGTGTGTTTGCCGGAATAGGAGAAGAGCTGTTTTTCAGAGGGCTCATTCAGCCCAAAATGCAGTACTACTTGCGGTCGCCACACCTGGGGATATGGGTAACGGCCTTTATTTTTTCAGCCATTCATGCACAGTTTTTTGGGTTTTTACCGCGCATGTTTTTAGGGGCTATTTTTGGCTACCTCTACCATTACACGGGAAGCTTGGTCTACCCGATTGTAGGACATATAGCCAATAATACGCTCACATTGCTCCTCGTTTACTTTGCCAACCAAGGCCTTCTAGAGTTTGATATTCAGTCCACGGAGCCCATCTCTTATCCGGCAGCCTTGGCGGGACTTTTGGTTCTTATCCTTGGATTCCTTTATTTTAAAAAAGTCAATCGGGTGAAGGATGAAAAATTGGACCAAGGTGTTTGAGGATCAAAATCAAATTCGTGTGGAACTCGTGAAGGGGATATTGGAAGAAAAAGGATTGACAGCCTTTGTAATCAATAAAAAAGAATCGGTTTACCAAGTGTTTGGTACCTACGAGCTATTTGTGCCCACCGATCAAACGCTTTTAGCACTTCAACTGATTCAGCATGAGATCTCGTTTTAATATCAACAAGTACAGCAACTTGGTGCAGCGCTCCATAACTGCTTTGGTAGGAGGGGTGTTGGTAATCCTGGCGGCCGTGTATTCGGATTGGACCTACTTTTTGATTTTTGCAGGCATCCTTGGAGCTTCACAAATGGAGTTTTACAAGCTGTCTGGGCTAGACGGCATGTTGCCCTTGAAGACCTTCGGTACCATCTTGGGTGTGCTAATTTTCGCCCTGACGTTCATGATTGAAAAAGAAAGACTGCCTGCAGAATACTTGTTTCTCATCTTTCCCTTGGTTTCCCTGACCTTCTTTATCAAACTCTACCGAAAAACGGATAAAAAGCCGTTTACCGGGGTTGCATATACCTACTTAGGAATTTTCTACGTAGCAGTTCCTTTTTCTTTGCTGAATTTGGCCGTTTTCTCCGTCGATGCCGTATACCACTACGAAATCCTAGTGGGCTGCTTACTTATCCTCTGGGCTAGCGATACGGGTGCCTATTTTGCGGGAACACGGTTTGGAAAAACAAAACTTTTCGAGCGCGTCTCCCCTAAAAAATCATGGGAAGGCTTTCTTGGAGGAGCATTTGCCGCCATTTTGGTAGCATTCGTGCTCTCCCAATACTTTGTGGTGCTGGAAGATTGGAAGTGGCTGGTCATCGCAGGTATTATCATCATTGCAGGCACCTATGGGGATTTGATTGAGTCACTTTTCAAGCGCTCGATCGAGATCAAAGATTCTGGATCCGTACTTCCGGGGCACGGTGGATTTATGGACCGTTTTGACGGATTGTTACTTTCGGCGCCGTTTATCACCGCTTTTTTGAAAATCTGCTAATTCTGAGGGCAGCAAATAAAAATCTACTTAAATTTGTCATTCAGTTTACAACCTAACGACCCAATATGGCTTACCTAGAACCGGCACCGATAAAGGATAGAGAAAATCCTTTGGAGTCCATGATGGAGAGATTCAACATTGCCGCCGAAAAACTTGGCCTTTCGGATGAAGTATATAACGTACTGAAAAACCCCGCCAAACAAGTAATCGTTTCCCTGCCTATCACCATGGACAATGGAAAAATCCAGGTCTTTGAAGGCATACGCGTGATCCATTCCAATATCCTTGGGCCTGCAAAAGGAGGTATTCGCTTTGCTCCAGACGTTCACTTGGATGAAGTAAGGGCCCTTGCCGCTTGGATGACTTGGAAGTGTGCCGTTGTGGATATTCCTTACGGAGGAGCCAAAGGTGGCGTGCGATGCAACCCAAGAGAAATGTCTAAAGGCGAAATCGAGCGTCTTGTACGTGCCTACACGATGGCGATGATCGACGTTTTTGGTCCAGACAAAGATATTCCCGCTCCCGATATGGGTACGGGACCAAGAGAAATGGCCTGGCTTATGGACGAATACTCCAAAGCCCATGGGATGACTATTCCCGCAGTGGTTACCGGCAAGCCTTTGGTCTTGGGCGGTTCCCTAGGCCGTACCGAGGCTACAGGCCGGGGTGTCATGGTGTCCGCTTTGGCGGCCATGCAAAAACTAAAAATCAATCCTTTTCAAGCTACCTGCGCTGTGCAAGGCTTTGGCAACGTGGGCAGCTGGGCTGCACGCCTGCTAGAAGAAAGAGGCCTGAAAATTGTTGCCATCTCTGACCATACCGGCGCTTTCTACAATGAAAAAGGAATCAACGTAGTTGAAGCAATTGATTACCGTGATGCCAACAACGGTACCCTGGAGGGATATACCGGAGGAGAAAAAATGGCTAATGCAGCAGATTTACTCACCTTGCAGGTAGACGTATTGGTTCCCGCAGCAGTGGAGGACGTGATCACCATTGCCAATGCCGACCAAATTAAAGCCAAACTGATCGTAGAAGGTGCTAATGGTCCTACCTCCGCAAAAGCAGATGCCATCTTGAATGAAAAAGGAATCATGGCCGTGCCTGATATCCTTGCCAATGCCGGTGGAGTGACTGTGTCTTACTTTGAGTGGGTACAAAATCGCCTCGGCTACAAGTGGACTGCGGACCGTGTCAACAGACGCTCGGACCGTATCATGAAGGATGCTTTCGATACTGTATATCAGGCTTCTGTCAAATACGAGGTACCGATGAGAATAGCCGCCTATATCGTGGCTATCGATAAAGTAGCCAAAACCTACACCTTCCGAGGCGGATTCTAAACCGAATTCCCTAAAAAATTCTACCTTTGGGCGTGAAGAGAAAATCTTCACGCCTTTTTTATGAAAATAGGGGTCTTCTGATGGAGGCCATTTTGATGTAAATGAAGGAGATTTAATAAAAAAGATATGATGACACTTCACAAAGAGGGCCGGGCACTTTTGTTTTGGATGCTCCTCCTTCTCGCTGCAGGCAACTACCTACTTTATTACTTTTTCCCAGAAGAGCGCCTCTGGTCTAATATCGCCCTAATCGTCAGCGTAGTACTTTACTTGATTGTGCTGCAATTTTTTAGAAACCCAATTTTCACCCTACCTCAAGAAGACGGAATTGTATTTGCTCCAGCGGATGGAAAGGTAGTCGTGATCGAAGAAGCCTTCGAAGACGAATACTTAAAAGAGAAGAGAAAGCAAGTGTCGATCTTCATGTCTCCGATTAACGTGCACGTCAACCGCTCACCGATCAAAGGCCTAGTGGAGTACTTCCAGTATCATCCGGGCAAATACCTGGTGGCCTGGCATCCCAAGTCCAGTACGGAAAATGAACGCACCTCCATGGTCATTCGGGACGAAAAAGGCAATACAATCATGGTCCGTCAGATTGCAGGTGCCTTGGCGAGAAGAATCAAGTGGTATGTAGGCAAAGGATCCGCACTCGGGCAGGGTGAAGAGTTTGGTTTCATCAAGTTTGGCTCCCGCGTGGATATGTACCTGCCCTTGGATGCGGAAATCCTCTGCGAAATGGACCAAGTCACCAAAGGTGCACGGACGCCAATCGCTCGACTGAAAAATTAGTCAACGGCTAACGGTCCATGGTAGGAAAGTAGCAATTCGTTAGCATCAAGATTGTACCAAGAACTAAGTACCAAGTATAAAGTAGAGATTCGTATCCTGAAAAAAAATCATGATACATTGTGACTTGGTATAGCTAATTGTACATGGTTATGCACGTAGGTTGTCTGAAATAATACTGTGAATGCCTGTTTCTCCGAGCTTGCTCGGATTTTTTCCATTCTATTTCTATCGTATTTCACTCCCTAATAAACAGTAGGTTAATATCTTTTTATGAATTCCTACTTTGTACTTCCTACTTTGTACTTCGCACTTGGTCCATTAGTTTAAAATCATTTAGCACCTTTCCACGCCCTAGTCATCTCTTTTTTGCCCGGAGGGCCAGGAACCGTTTCTACAAGCAATCCCAAAGCACTCAAATCTTCCCTCAACTGCCCTGTAGCGCAGTAGGTGGTCAATAAACCTCCCGGACGCATCGCGTCAACCACAGGGGCCAAGGCATCTTTTTGCCAGAGTTCCGGCTGCTTGTTGGGAGCAAAGGCATCGAAAAACACCACGTCTGCAGGATAGAGATCCGCCTCGGCTAGGCTGACCTGGTCTTTCTTCAGGTTAAAGTAGTCCGATAGTGGAGCCCCTTCGTTCCAGGGAAACTCGTGTAATGCTGAAAAATACTTGTGGTAATGCCAAATGCCGTGATCGTGCTCGGTATAGTTGAGCTGGGAGTAAATCTCCACGGGAATTGGAAAGGGTTCGATGCTATGGTATAGCACGGGCACTTGGTTTTGCTCTGCCCACACCAAGGCAAGCCAGGCGTTGAGCCCAGTGCCAAAGCCTACTTCAAATACGCGTAAGGGAAATTTCCTAGGGTTGCGTGCCAGCCAAGCATCTAGCCCATACAGCATAAACACGTGAATAGACTCTCGATAGGCCCCGTGAAAGCTGTGGTAGCTTTCCTGAAGCTCCTCGTGGTACAGGGAGTGGGAGCCATCATCGGTGGTGATGATTTTTACTTTTGGGGCCGTCATACTTTGTAAATCAAGGCAGTGCAATAGGCCGAAATACCCTCTTCACGTCCCACAAATCCCAAGTGCTCGGAGGTAGTGGCCTTGATGGACAGTGCCTCTTCATCCACCTGCATTACTTCAGCGAGGCAGGTTTTCATGGCCGGAATATGGGGATTGAGCTTGGGTACTTGTAGGCACACAGTGGAGTCCAAGTTGCCCAGTTCATAGCCCGCAGCACGGATCATGGTCATGACTTCCTTAAGTAGGAGTTTGCTGTCAATGCCCTTGTATTTGGGGTCCTTGTCTGAAAAATGATAGCCAATGTTTCGCATATTGGCTGCACCAAGCAAGGCGTCACAGATGACATGGATGAGTACATCTGCATCCGAATGGCCTACGGCACCTTTGCTATGGGGAACGCGGATGCCGCCGAGCCAAAATTCGTGGGTTTCACTCAGCTGGTGAACGTCGTAGCCAAATCCTATTCTAAATGGAGTCATGCGCGGGTAGATTGATAGTACAGGACAGAGGCCTGCTTTTCTTGGAGCAGTTGGGTAGCCCAGGAACTGATTTGCTCGGGAGGGCAGGAGGCCTTCTGTTCAAACTCCTGCCAATATACATCAGGATCGCCTAAATGTGCATAGTAGGCCAAGTTCATCGCTCGATTTAAGAGCTGAATCGACTCGTAAGATTTCATGGCCTCGCC
>JBIIFN010000106.1:0-7958 GCA_044237325.1 Algoriphagus sp. | reverse complement strand
ACGCACAGCCAACGACCAACAAATGTTGGAAATGGCGCTGATTGAAAACATCCAGCGCGAAAATCTGAACGCACTAGAGATCGCCCAGTCCTACCAGCGCCTCCTGGCCGAATGCAACCTAAAGCAAGAAGAACTCGGAGACCGTGTAGGGAAAAATAGAACCACCGTCAACAACTACTTACGCCTACTTAAGCTACCTCCTACCATACAGGCAGCCCTACGCGACCAGCAGCTGTCCATGGGTCATGCCCGTGCATTGATCAATATCGAAGCGGTAGATACCCAGCTCTCCCTATTTAAAAAGATCATCGACGAAGAGCTAAGCGTCAGAAAAGTAGAAGCCCTGGTAAAAGCCCTGAACGAAGGCCCTACCGACAAGGCAGGACAAAAGCCAAGTTTAAGCCCTGTCCGAAAGTACGAGCTTACAAAAATTCAACAACGTCTGGCAAGTCACTTTGGCACCAAGGTGGCACTGAAAGCCGACCAAAAGAACAAGGGAGAAATCAAGATCCCCTTCACCTCTGCCTCCGACCTCAACCGTATTCTCGAACTCTTAGATCTTCTCTAAACGTGCGCCCGTTTTTTACCTGTGGTATGGCTAGCAAATTTACCCCCTGGATTTTCCTGGGACTTTTGCTTTTTTTAGGGTTAGGCACGAATTCCGCCTTTGCTCAAGAAAAGCAACCTGCTACAAAAGATAAAAAACAAGCCGAGGAACTGATCAAAGAAATCCCCTCTTTGCTTCCCAAAAATCCAAGAAAAGCGACCCTACTGTCGGCAGTACTACCCGGCGCTGGGCAAGTGTACAATGGAAAAACATGGAAGGTGCCCATCCTCTATGCAGGAATATTGACAGACGTTTATTTCATTCAATACAACAACCGGCGCTACGAAAACTTCCGTGATGCCTTGTTTGCATTGGATGCAGGGGAAACAAACCAGTTCCCCTCTCTCAACCGGGCCGCACTGGTGCGAAACGTAGACTATTGGAGACAAAACAGGGACCTAACACTCCTTTTGCTGCTGGGAATCTATGCCCTCAACTTGGTGGATGCCAATGTCGATGCCCACCTTTCTGGGTTTGACGTGTCGGATGACATCTCTTTGAAAGTCTCCCCTCAGGTAGGCACCTTTTCTTCATCCTCGCTTTCCTACGGCTTCTCGCTAAAACTCAACATCCACTGATGAATATCGCATTACTCGGCTACGGCAAAATGGGGAAGCTAATCGGCGAAATTGCCGAGGCCCGAGGCCATACCCTCGTTGCAAAAATCAACCTGGAAAACCAACACCTTCGAGAAAGCCTTGATCCCAAGTCCGTCGATGTAGCCATAGAATTCAGTCAGCCCGAAGCCGCAATAGATAACATCCAATGGGCGCTCAACCAGGGTATTCCAATCCTTTCTGGAACAACCGGCTGGCTGTCTAAACTGCCTGAAATCGAGTTGCTTACCCAACAAAAAGGCGGAACCTTCTTTTATGCCTCTAATTTCAGCATCGGAGTCAATGTGTTTTTTAAAGTCAATTCACTGCTCGCACAATTGATGAATGAAACAAGTGGCTATCAAGTGACCCTCGAAGAAATTCACCATACAGCAAAAAAAGATGCCCCTTCAGGCACAGCCATCACCTTAGCCGAAGGCATTCTATCCCATTACGCCAAACTAAAAACTTGGAATCTGGTAGGAGAAACTCCTAACGATCCAAGTTCATTACCGATTACCTCCAAACGCATCGATCCGGCCCCAGGCACCCATAGCATCTTGTACTCCTCCGACATCGACGACATCCAAATCACCCACACTGCGCATAGCAGACAAGGCTTTGCACAAGGTGCAGTGCAGGTAGCTGAGTGGATATTGGAAAAAAAAGGAGTACTTTCGATGGACGATTTCCTATCTTTTTAAGTCAAAACGCAGCAATGAGTAAAACTAAACCAAAAAAATCAGCCTTCCGCGAGTGGATAGATGCGCTGGTATTTGCCGTTGTGGCAGCCTCCTTAATTCGTTGGCTACTCCTCGAACCCTTCACCATTCCTACAGCTTCTATGGAAAAAACCCTACTTGTAGGCGACTTCCTGTTTGTGAGCAAAATGCATTACGGAACCCGAATTCCTAAAACACCACTACAAGTACCGCTAACGCACCAGAAGATTTGGGGCACAGACATCTCCTCTTATTCAGATGCGATAGAGCTGCCCTATTTCCGCTTGCCGGGTTTTACCTCCATCAAACGTAATGACGTCGTAGTATTCAACTATCCTGTAGAGTTTGACTATCCAAGTGACCTAAAAACCAACTACATCAAGCGCGCTGTAGCTGTACCTGGTGATCAGGTCGAAGTCAAAGAGGGTAACTTATTTATCAATCAAGAAGCTGCTCTTCAGCCGGAAGAAATGCAGTACTCTTACGAAATCAGCACCAACAGAAGTTTAACGGTCGATTTTCTAAAGGACTACGGCATCAACCAGGAGAGTTTCTATGCAGCTCCAGATGGCAACCGCTACATGATCTGGACAACAGACGAGACTATCGCCAAACTCAAATCCTCTCCGGTCATCACCTCCATCACCAAGGCACTACAACCAAAAGGTCAAGGAGAGCCGGGTATTTTTCCAAACGGTTCCAACTATACCTGGAACAGAGACAACTACGGGCCACTTCTCGTACCTGGAGAAGATCAAACAATGGATATGACTCCTGACAACGTGATTCGGTATGCCTTTACCATTGAAAAATACGAAGGACATGACAAGGTCGAAGTTAAAGCAGGGGCGCTCTACATCGACGGAAAAAAGGTCGATAAGTACACCTTCAAACAAAATTATTACTTCATGATGGGAGACAATCGCCACGACTCTTTGGATTCTAGGTACTGGGGCTTTGTGCCTGAAGACCACGTGGTCGGCAAAGCCTGGTTCCTATGGCTCTCCCTAGACAAGTTTGAAAACTTATTCTCAAAGATCCGCTGGGACAGATTCTTCAAAGGTATCTCCTAACAAAAAGGCCTCGCAGTGCGGGGCCTTTTGCTTTACCAGGCAATGGGACGCTGACCGGTAGACTCCAAATAGGCATTGGCCTTAGAAAAGTGCCCACAGCCCAAGAAACCACGGTAAGCGGACAAGGGGCTAGGGTGCGGAGCAGTGAGCACCAGATGCTTAGTGCTATCAATTAAGTCCGCTTTCTTTTGGGCAAAGGCCCCCCAAAGCAAAAAAACTACTTGCTCACGCTGGTTGCTAATTGTACGGATAACCTCATCCGTGAAGGCCTCCCAGCCCTGATTTTGATGGGAGCCTGCGGCATTTGCCCGCACCGTCAGCGTGGCGTTCAACAAAAATACGCCCTGGGCTGCCCAGCGGCTCAAGTCCCCATTGGGAGGCAGGTCTAGCCCAAGGTCCTGCTTCAATTCTTTGAAAATATTTAGTAAGCTGGGCGGAAATGGCACCCCCGGAGCCACCGAAAATGAAAGCCCATGCGCCTGTCCTGTTCCATGATAAGGATCCTGACCCAGGATCACCACTTTTACCGCAGGTAGGGGACATTGCCAGAACGCAGAAAAGATCTTTGCTCCCGGTGGAAAAACAGTATGGTCCTGGTATTCGCTTTTTACAAAACGCGATAGCGCCAAAAAAGAATCGGATTGAAAAGCAGGACCTAGCGCATTTTTCCAGGTAGGCTCTAAAGTAACTTCCATGGTGTTGATTTGAAACGTTTAACCCCTAACTTAGGCCTTGAATTAGTTACACGATGGTCTCTGCTATTACCAAAGGAATTCAAGTTAGCGTTGAAGCTACCTACCAGCCGGATTTTTCCAACCCGCAGCAGCACCATTATGTTTTCACCTACAAGGTACGCATTGAAAATCGAAGCCCACACACGGTTCAACTCCTACGAAGAAGATGGGAGATTTTTGATGCCGCAGAGGTTCGCAAGATTGTAGAAGGTGAAGGTGTGGTAGGACAGCAGCCCATCTTGGAGCCTGGCGAATCCCATACCTATGTGTCTGGCTGCAACTTAAAGTCGGGCATGGGAAAAATGAGAGGCACCTTTAGCCTAGAGAAATTGATCGATGGAAAAAATTTGGAGGTATCCATTCCTGAATTCCAGATTATCGCCACCCTTTTTCAAAATTAATGCTTCGAGGAACAGCTGCCCTAGCCTATTCCTATTTCCTCTACTGGCTTAAAAAAGAGGACCTCTATAGTCAGCAATCCCCCTTCGTATTCACGCTTTACCAAGGGCTAGTAAAGCAACTCGCTGCAAAGCATAACTTAGAAGAAGACCCAATCGATCTCGCTTCCAGTTATTTTAGTGCCCCATACTACCCTCAGAGAGAGGCAAACCACATTTCCGGAGAAAAACAAAGCATCCCTTACTTTAAGCCTACGCAAAAAGGGATTGCTCTTTTGGCTTATTTCTGTAGCCAAACCCCAGGGCGCCAGGTTTTAGAGATCGGAACAGGCAACGGTGCCGTCACGAGAGGGCTTGAAGGCCTACCCCTAGGGAAACTCCATAGCCTTGAAGAAGACCAAGACCTTTGGAAAAAGGCACAAGCAAAGGGGAATCCGGCCACCAACTACCTTTGGGGAAAGGCAGAAGATCGGCTACCAGAGCTCCTTGAAGGATTGGAGCAGCTGGATTTTCTTTTTGTAAATACCCTGTACTCAAAAGTCGAATTGCAGCGGGTCATCGACCTTTGCAAGCCAAAGCTCCACGCTGAAAGTATCCTTGCTTTTGCCAATATCCACCGATCAACTGAGATGGAACAAGCTTGGAGGGAGATTCAAGCGGATCCAACTGTCCAACTTACCCTAGATTTTTTTGATTATGGTCTGGTCTGGTTTGATTACCCTGGCACTAAAACCCACCTTATTCTAGAAAAATAGCCTTTTTTGATTTTTCTAGCCAGCAAAATCAGAAAAAAACCGCCAATTATTACTTGGGGAATAAACTTTACTACCAATACCTACTGTTTGGCAAAGATATTGATACAAAGGAAGTAAGTGCCTAAAAGGTGGGATGATGGAGCTATGCTTTTCACCTATCCAAAGAGAATCCCCGACAGTTTTTATACATTCCCATGACATCCCCCTCCGAAAACGAAAGAGTTTCTTCCAAGTCCCAGAGTAAAAATCTACTACTACTTGTATTGGTACTGCTCGTCATCATCAGTGGGGTAAAGTTGGTAACCGATCACCAGCAACAAACAGAAAAAACTGCCGTGATCTTGCAGTTGACTACAGAAAACGAAGGACTAACTGCCCGATTGGATTCCGTGGAGACGGAGCTCCTACTTCGCATCAAAGAATTACAGCTATTGGGTGCAGATGTCCGCGAGCTTCAGCTAGTAAGAAATCAGCTAGCCGAAGAAAAGAAATCCACTAGTCAGCGTACGGCAGCAGAGATGGCAGCCCTCAACCAAAAGATCGCTTCCCTTGGCACACTTTTACTTCAGAAGGATAAAGAGATCCTTCAGCTACAAAGCAATAACGACGCACTGCTAAGTGAAAATACTGAGCTGAAAGCTGCACAGACCGTCTTAGAGGAAGAAATGGCGACCGTCAACCAAGAGAAAGCAGGGCTTGCAGAAAAAGTCGCTGAGGCAGCCAAGTTGAAAACATCCTTTGTTCGAGTTTCCGCAGTGAATAACAGAGGAAAAGAAATAGTAGAGGCTAGCAAAACCTACAAAGGGAGACAAATGAAGGCAGTAAAAGTTGTAGTGACTTTGGCTGAAAACACCTTGGCAGAGAAAGGCATGCGCACAATCTACCTTCAACTCCTAGGCCCCACCAAACAACCTATTTTTGATGTAGCCAAAGGTTCGGGCACCTTTTTAGTTGCAGGTGAGGAGCAGTTTTACACCAGCAAGCAGGAAGTTTTATACGACAACCAAGAACAGGCGCTTATTTTCTTTTTTGAGAAAGGCACCGCCTTCAGTTTGGGAAGACATGAGGTCAAACTTTTCATAGACAACTACACTTTAGGGAGTAGTTCTTTCACTATCCAATAAGCTGAGCGGGCAAACCGCTGATTTTTAAGATTTATCTGGCTAGAATCTAGCATTTTATTTGGATGGGAGGGGCATATCTGCTACTTTTGTGGTCTGTTTATTTAAATTCCTAAAAACACATTCAAAAATGTTCCAAAGAAGTTACGAGACGGTATTCATTTTAACTCCCGTTTTATCTGATGTTCAGATGAAGGATACTGTCGACAAGTTTGTGAACTTGTTAAAAGAAGAGGGGGCCGATGTGATCAATGTGGAGAACTGGGGTCTTAAGAAAATGGCATACACCATTGAGAAGAAGACAACCGGATTTTACGTATTGGTTGAGTTTAAGGGCGATCCAACGATTATCAAAAAGTTTGAGCTAGAAATCAGACGTGAAGAGAAAGTGATGAGATTCCTTACCACGGTATTGGACAAACACGCAATCGTGTATGCCGATAGAAGAAGAAAAGGAGAATTTAACAAAAAAGTAGAAGCTAAGGAGGAGCAAGGCTCATGACACTAGTAAACGAACCTATCAACAGAGGCGAAATCAGAAAGAAGTATTGCCGCTTCAAGAAGCACGGAATCAAGTATATCGATTACAAAGATCCCAACTTCCTTTTGAAATTCGTAAACGAGCAAGGCAAGATCCTTCCTAGAAGACTATCTGGTAACTCTGCGAAATACCAGAGAAAAGTAGCTCAAGCGATTAAGAAAGCTAGACATTTGGCTTTGTTGCCATTCGTAACCGACGGTTTGAAATAGGCCAACGGTGTATCGTTCAATCAATAAAGATCATTACAAATGGAAATCATTCTAAAAACAGATATCAAAGGTCTTGGATATAAAAATGACTTGGTCGACGTAAAGCCAGGATACGGTAGAAACTACCTTATTCCTCAGGGCTTTGCTGTACTAGCGACTGGGTCAAACAAGAAAATCCTTACCGAAAACATCAAGCAGGCGGCTCACAAAGCAGAAAAAATCAAAACTGAAGCTGAGAACATTGCTGCCAAGCTTGCCGAAACCACCCTTGAAATCAAGGCGAAAATCGGTGATTCCGGAAAAATCTTCGGAAAAGTAACTACCCTTCAAATCTCCGATGCCTTGGCAACCAAAGGATTTGAAATCGACAGAAAGAAAATCGCAATCACTGTTCCTGTGGAAGGTGCTGGCGAATTCACTGCAGACATCGACCTACACAGAGAGGTGAAGACGCAAGTGAAATTTGTCGTAGTAGGCGAATAATCCGAATCGATAACAAGTTTAAAAAGTCCCGTACACACGGGACTTTTTTTTATGCCAACGCATCTTCTAAGCCTTCCACCAATTTCTTGGCTACCGATTTACCCTTCTTCTCTCGAGCATCTTGCAGCACCCCCAAAGCCAAGAAACCTGTCTTGACTAGGCCCGATGGATTACCATCTGCCTGATAGCTTCCCCAGCACCAACGCAGCTCCCCCGCCAACTCATGGTTTTCGAGTTTCTCTAATTTTTCAATGACCGAAGTCACCACTTTTTCCATTTTTCGTGCATCCATGATCTACCAATTGATTGTTTAGCCTTCTTTTACGAAACAAATGAGTGATTTTTATTGGTTTAAAAAACTTATTTCTCGGTTTACTAACAAAAATCATGTTTTCAATCGAATTAGCGCAACTCTTCGCTCAGTCAAGCCCAAACCTAAGGCTCAAGTCGATTTCAATTGCCCAAAGAAAGACAAGTTACTTTGCCACAAAGAATTAGCCCTCCAACCCTGTAAAAATCAAAAATCTTTGCCAGGAGGCTTGGAAAAAAAAAGGGATAACTTTACATTTGTACCACTATTTCAAAAGCTAAGGCGTTTTGAAAAACACTGACTGATGGTGTAACTGGCAACACGTCTGATTTTGGTTCAGAAGAGTCTAGGTTCGAGCCCTAGTCGGTCAACAAGAAACCTCCCAATGGGAGGTTTTTTTTATACCCCT
>JBIIFN010000105.1:0-7959 GCA_044237325.1 Algoriphagus sp. | reverse complement strand
TTACGGACAGTACTCCTTTGGAAGAACCCAAAGATCCGGATACCTGTACCGTGTTCAAGTTATATAGTTTGATGGCTACACCTGCCCAAACGCAGGCCTTGCGTGCACAGTACCTCGGTGGTAACTTTGGTTACGGTCATGCCAAGAAAGAATTCTTGGACCTCCTATTGACCAAATTTGAGAAAGAGCGGGAACGATTTGACTTTTTCATGAACCATCCCGAAGAAATCGAAGCACGACTTCTTGCAGGTGAAGCAAAAGCCCGTCAAGTAGCTCTTCCGCTCCTCAATCGTGTGCGTGAAAAATTAGGATTCCTGTAAACAAGAGTATCAGCGAACTTCTCGAAAGTACTCCCGGTCAAACACCCTAGAATAGATCCACTGGGGTACTTTGTCGTGGTAAGGCATTAAGTCTTGCAACACTTTTTTCTGGGTTTGGTGCGCTTTCATGACCTGAAGTGTTCTGGAAAAGTAGGCCTGGGTACCAATGGAAAAATCAGGTGCCGGCAGACCTTTTTCCGATTCCTTTGGGTAATTTTTCTGAAATCCAGCAGAAAGTTTTAGGGCTACCTCGATTTGTTTTTTGCTCAAAGTGACCTGAAAAAGTTGCTTGGGTACAAATCCCTGCTCTCCTCGATGCTTTAGAAATACCTGCTCCACCGCTTCACCAGTGAGGCGATGGTCAGAATGTCCGTACAAGCCCACCTTGGAATCATAAGAAAGGAGCACATCGGGGGATTGCTCTTGAATCAGCGCATGAACCACCTTCATTAGGCTATCCAAACCCAGTTCATCCATCCCGCCATCGGCATAGTCCAACTGAATCAGACTATCTACGCCTAGAATCTGAGCGCTTTGCTGCATTTCACCCGTGCGCAAGCGGGCCAATTCTTGCTCAGTGGGAATATTGGCAGCATTTCCTTTTTCCCCTCTAGTAAAGCATACCAAAGTGACCTGATGCCCTGCGGCTTTGAGTCCCATGACCGTACCTGCCACGGTTACCTCATCGTCAGGATGAGGAAAAATAGCCAAAACGCGTTTTTGGGGACTGGAAGGTATCAATTCTTCCCGCTTCGCTACATCGGAATCATGCAGCATACTCCTACCCCAACCAATGAGGATCAGCGGAGAGCAAACCAGCAGGATGAGTAGAAAAACTAAAATGGCTCTACCTACCTTCTTCATTCGGAACGCTTCAAAGTGCTCAGGTAACTGACTAGATCACGGATTTCACGCTTAGACAACAAGGTACCCATCGGAGGCATGCTCGAGGCGCCTAAGGCAGTAGAAGCAATCTCCTTTTTGGCAATCTCTTTCACTTCCGAACCCACTTTTACCCGGATGCTGTCTTTTTTATCTTCAAGGAGCAATCCAGTGACTTTATCACCAGCCACCAGAGTGAGTGTAATGTTTCCAAATCCAGGAGCCAATCGCTTGCTTGGCTCCACCAAGGCGATCAATAAATCTTGCTTGGAGAGGGTCTTTCCTATGTTATCCAAGGCAGGACCAGCATTTCCGCCCATGTCGTCGTAGGCATGGCAGCGGATACATTGGGCTGTTTGATTTTGGAAGAAGATATTTCGCCCCCTTTCCACATTCCCTTCAGCAAGGGCACCTGCATATTTTTTCCAAGGTTCTCCTCCTGCTTTTTGGTCCAATAAGGCCTCGTATCGGGTTTTGAGGTTGGCCGAACCCGTAGCAAGTACTGCCTCCTCCAACTCAATCCAGGTTCCTTCTGGGAGTTTCCCCAAGGTAAAGTCTTCCAAAATAGGAGTCCATTCCTTGAAATCTTTGCTACCGGGCAAACTACCCAAGGTAAGTAAGGCGGTCTGCTGCTCTGCAAGCGTTCTTTTCTTCAAAATCTCGATCAGCAACGGTACCTTTTGGTCATTGGGCAGGGAAGTCTGGGCAATCAAGCCAAGTCCTGCTACACGTACCGCTTCGGATACGTCCCGCATGGCATAACTGATGGCATCACTGAGATTTGGTGCGGACATGGCCACTAAGGCCTGAAGGGCTTCAACTTTAACTTCTTGGGAAGGATCAGTTTTTAACTTACCAAACAAAAATTCAGACATTTCTGTCATGCCCAACTTGCCCATGGCCTTGATGGATTCTTTTCTCAATTCTACCGTAGGACTTTTGGCTTGAGTTTCCAGCGTTACCGCTACCTTACGCTTGACCATGGCAGCATCGCGGCTAACTTCACCTCTATACCTTCCATCGACACGGTCCAAAACAGATGGTTTTGCCCAAGTTCCAAGCGCGGCTAAAGACTCTTGCTTTAGTGCTTGTGAGGTCCCCGGTTTGGCAAGGAATGCAAGTACTGCATTCAGGTTTTCTTCTTTACCTAGACGATGATTGGCACTGATTGCCCGTCTAATCAAGGGTTCGTTGGAAAAAGGAGTAGTAGCAAGGATGGCTGCTAATGCCGGCAATGCCGCGGGTACAGATAAATCATCGTGAATGGCACGAGCCGCTTCAGTAACAATATCTTCTTCTTTATCACTCAAAAACTTGACTAATTCTGCAGATGCCAATCGTCTTAAGGCAAGAACTGCCCCCATTCGTACTGCGTTGGAAGGATGGGTGGAAAGTGCCGCCAAAGGAGCAACTTTCCCGATTTGCGATAAGGCATAAGAAGCACCGTGACGTAAAAAGGCATCTTCATCGTTATTTGCAGCCAGCAATTGAATCAAAGGCTGGATGGCTGCCACATCCTTTGCTCTTCCCAATGCCTCTGCACTGAAGAATCGTACCCGGGCATTTGGATGGGTCAAATTGGCAATCAATTCCTTGCTGGCCTCTTTGTATCGGATGTCACCCAACCATTTGGCAGCCTGAGCTTGAATCTCAGGATCGCTATCTTTTAGCAGGGCCACGAGTGGCTTGGCGTATGATCTGTCCTCCAATCGTGCCATCTGGCTCAATCCCAAAATACCATGGATGCGCGCAAGCTGATTGCTTTTGTCTGTGATCACATGCTGGAACTGGGCAGCCCCTTTTTGGCCACGCTTCACCAACTCAAATTGTGCTTTGCGACGGATACGCATGTCCTCAAAGTATAATTTTGACTTTAGGTCAGTTTCTGATAATTTCTTGTAATCGGCTTTGATCTCCGCTGCGGTTTGCTGCTGCAACCCCCAGCCTTTGGCTGTTTCATCGGTCATCTTCCAGATGCGCCCGTAGCCTTTATCGTTCCAGCCATTGACCCAATCCGCCATGTACATAGCCCCATCAGGACCAAAATCTATACCTGTAGGTAGAAAATTGCTTACAATTTTTTCGGTTTTGGTGAGTTCAAAAGAAGCTCCTTTGGGTTGTAATTGGAAAGCATGCAAACCAGAACCGGCTGCATTTCCTACAAACTCTACCACAAAAAAGTGATCCTTCCAGCGTTCTCCTAGACCCGCACCTGGGTTAAATACCATGCCAGTAGGTCCACTGACATAGTTCATCAGTGGCGGAGTAATGTAAGAAGCCTGTCCCTCCCAGCGAGGCAGGTACATTTTCTCATCCATCCACACCTTGTAGGTATTATTGTTGGGATCACGGTATTTGCCAAACTGCCAATTGATGCGCCATCCTGTATCGGAACCACGAGTGATGTACACCAAGCGTTCCTTTTCACCCGCATGATCCCCATCGTTATCTACGGAGATGAGGTTGGTGTGCTGATCAAAGACAAACTCGTGGGTATTTCGTAGTCCCCCTGCAAAAATTTCGAAATCAGATCCGTCTGGGTTGGATCGAGCAATCACCCCATTATTTGAGTGGTTGTATTCAGTCCCATCGTCCCCTTTTCCATTAAATCCAATATCTCCAATCCCCCAATAGATGCGTCCATCAGGGCCCATTTCGACGCCCGACATCCCGTGCGCACCAAAGCCGATGTGAATGCCATAGCCGTGTGAAAGGGATTTCTTTTCGTCCATAATCCCATCCCCATTCGTATCCTGCAATCTCCACATATCTGGACCTGCTGCAACATACAAGGCATCATCGGTCTTCAATACCCCTCCTGCCACGTCAGTGACCTCCTCGTGGAAATCATAGACTTGCTTTTGTCCCCAATCTGCTAGGCCATCTCCATCCGTATCTTTTAATTGATAGACCTCATTTCGCTCTTCGAGCATGTCCTTCCAATCGTGGGACCCATCCCCATTCAAGTCAGCCAGCCATTCGTTTTGAGCCGAACGCTCTGGAGAGAGTTCCGTGCGAAGGAAATTTCGCTTTTCCTCAATCGTCTGCAAAGCAATGGAACGAATTTCCCAATCCTGGTGTCCTCGGATATCAAATTCAGCATTATTCCGACGAGGTGAACGGGTGTAATAAATGGAACCATCGTCTCCTACTTGCAAGGCGATGGGATCTTTTACCAAAGAATCCGTTCCCCAAACTTCCATTTTCAATCCTTCTGCAAGAATGGGAGTCACTGAATTACGAGCCACCTCTGCTTGAATGGCTACTTCTTCTTTGGTAAGGGTGATGATCCGAAGGTCTACTGGAGCTTCTTTTTTACAGGAAAAAAAAGCGAGGGATGCGAAAAATAGCAGGGCAGTACCCTTTCCTATCGAAATGAGTGGTGAACGCATGGTAAATTGGGTTTTTGTCGCAGGAAAATAAAAAAAAAGGGGCTGTGAACCGAATTCTTGCTAAACAAAAGAGTAGAAAAAAGATGAACGGTATAAAAACAAAAATCCCTACCGGTGGTAGGGATTATGATTAGTTAACCAAGAAAACCAATTGAGGGAAGAAATAATCCAGCCTCAAGGGAAGCTTAGCTGTAGTCCGTACGGGAATCGAACCCGTGTTTTATCCGTGAAAGGGATACGTCCTAACCCCTAGACGAACGGACCATAAGAAAAAAGCATTGGGAAAGAAAAGCTCACGTTGGGTGAGCTTTTCAGTAGTCCGTACGGGAATCGAACCCGTGTTTTATCCGTGAAAGGGATACGTCCTAACCCCTAGACGAACGGACCAGTTTACCTGGTAAAAGATGCTTTTTTAAAAGGTTGTGCAAATATAGCGCCTTGAACTCGTAATCCCAAAGTGGGCAGATAAATTTCTTCAGAAACTGCTTAAAAAGCTGAACCAAAGGAATAAAAATTTGCTTTACAGGATGACTATCTTTTCTCCAAAATAAACGTCAAATTTACCACATGCCCTCAACTGCTCCTGCCCTTCGCGTGGCCATCAACGGATTTGGACGAATAGGTCGCTACACAGCCAAGCTCCTGCTTCAGAATTCGGATTTTAATTTAGTAGCCATCAACGATTTGGCGGACCCCATTTCTATTGCTCACTTGCTGAAGTACGACTCTGTACATGGGAAGTTTGATGCAGCTGTGCAGCTGTCTGGAGATTTTTTACAGGTAAACGCGCAAAAAATCGCACTGTATTCGGTAGCTAATCCAGAGGAACTCCCCTGGAAGAGCCTAGGCATTGACCTAGTGATTGAGTGCACAGGACGATTTACATCAAGAAAAGATGCTGAAAAACACCTACAGGCAGGAGCCAAACAAGTAATCATCTCTGCCCCTTCTCAAGAAGAATCCATCCCCATGATTGTGATGGGGGTAAACGATCATATACTTACGGGTCATGAAACCATTGTTTCCAATGCCTCTTGCACCACCAACTGCCTTGCCCCAATGGTGCAGGTCTTGCATGAAAATTTCGGTATCATCAAAGGATTTGCCTCAACGGTCCATTCTTACACCAATGACCAAAACCTGCACGATGCCCCACACCGAGACTTGAGAAGAGCACGAGCAGCGGCTTATTCCATCATTCCCACCACAACCAATGCCGGCAAAGCACTAGACCGCGTACTTCCCCTCCTAGCAGGCAAAATCGAAGCCTCTGCCATGCGCGTGCCAGTGCCTGATGGCTCTTTGACGGATCTCATTGTAGAGCTTGCCCAGGAAGTTACCGCCGAGCAAGTCAATGCCGCATTCAAACATGCCGCAGCACATACCTTATCTGGCTACTTGCAGGTAGAGGCAGATCCGATCGTATCTATGGACATCATTGGCAATCCCCACTCTACGATTGTGGACGAAGCCTTGACCGCAGCAAAAGGAAATCTAGTCAAGGTTGTTGCCTGGTACGACAACGAGTCAGGCTATGCCAATCGCCTAATGGATCTGGCACGAAAAATAAGTAGTCGCTAAAAATTACTTGAGCCTCCGAACTTGATAGTTCTTAATCGGGCTTTCAACAACTATTTTATCCAGCTTTCCATTCTTGTAATGGTATTGGTTGGTATTTCCCTCTACCTCGATTTCATAGACACCAGCACTAATCTTTTTTACCGGGGAAGAAACACCATATACCTCGGATAGAAACAATTCCTGACCACTGGGTTCATGAAAAAATAACTTCGAACTACACCAAGACAAAGGCCCTTTTACAGCTGCCTTGTTCGCATATTCATAGGATTTTGAATCGACTTGGTAGTGCGCTCCTGTCCAATTGACCTTCGAATCAAAAACTCCTCGGTTGGTCTTAGATTCAGAATAGGTCTTAAAAATTTTTCCACCTTTAAAATGCGAACGGGTCAAAAATTTAAGGTCCACATCCCCAAAAAACCAAAACTTCACTCGGCTGTCTACCGAATAAAGTAATGAATCTGCTCTGCCAGTTTTCTGAGCTGTAAGGCTGCCTACTTTTAATCCAAGAACTACTATTTCAAAAGATGCTGTTTCTTTTGTTGCTTGCGCATGAACAAGCGAAACACTCATCCAAAGAAAAATGAGCAGGATAATCCTCTTAAAATTGGGGACAAGCGATTGGTACATCAAGAATGAAAGGAGATTTTTAGTGGTAGAGAACTTCATTATCAAATCACATAAGACTAAGTTAAATCTTATTCTCAAAATGGCTACTATAACGCTGCCAATCTTCTTGGGTGTCGATGTCATCTAATTCGGGCAGCAAAGTGGTAGTTAAACCATGCTGAGATGCCACCTGCAAAGTTTGAGACAATACTTGAGAAGTACTCCATTCAATCCCCTCGAACAAGTACGCTGCCCCATCCTTCATTCCAATCAAATAGTACCCTCCATCTGTAGCTGGCCCCAATACCAAGTCGGAATTAATTAAAGCGTCAAATGCCTGAAGTAAGTGCTGGGGTTGGAGCGTAGGGCAATCCGTACCAATCAGAACCACTTTATCCATACCCGATTCAAACGTGCGAGCAAATGCATTTGCCATACGCTCCCCCAAATCTTGCCCTTGCTGCACAAGGCTCTTCTCAACAGACAGGTGGGTGGATTCTGGGATAAAGTCTGAAAAATAAGTCCAAACAGGTACTGGTACAGTCTCCAAGACTGAATAAGTCAGCTGAATCAGGTGCCTATAAATCTCCAAGGCACGGTGTTCACCCATTCCAGCAGCAAGGCGAGTTTTCACCTTTCCCAAGACTTCATTCTTTTGAAATACGAGAACCACTTCTTTTTTCATCTTAGGAGTTTTTCCAATTCGTACTATGCATAAAACTAAGCCTAAAAATGAAAGCACACTTATTTTTCATTTAAACAAATAGTTTACAATAGAATAAGTAAATATTTGTTTTGTAATTAGTTACCTATTCAATCAAATCAAACACTCTTGGTAAAAACAGCGTAATCTCAGGAAACAAGGTAATCAAGGCCAAGGCGATTATCATCGCCAAAAAGAAAGGAAGCAATGGCCTCAACACCTGGGTTAATGAAATCTTAGCAATGGACACCCCCACAAATAAGAGAGAGCCAACCGGAGGCGTACACAAACCAATACAGAGATTTACCACCATGATCATCCCAAAATGGACAGAATCCACTCCTACCTTAGTTACGACAGGTAGAAAGATGGGGGTAAAAATTAATACCGCTGGTGTGATGTCCATGAAGGTGCCGACAAAAAGAAGGATGAGGTTAATTACAAGCAAAATCACCCACTTATTGTAACTAAGGCC
>JBIIFN010000016.1:0-25801 GCA_044237325.1 Algoriphagus sp. | reverse complement strand
GTAAAAAATGACGTCAGTTCTTGAATTTTTATTCAATGAATCCCTCTTTTCTTGACTCATTTGTGCAAGAATTTTTGGATCAGACAGCCTTTCCAAGTGGGCAAGGTCGTCTAGACTGAGTCCAAATTCAAGCATTTTCGTCACAATTAGATCAATAGGGTACCCACTTGTCGGGCAATAATCGATTAGCTGCTCGTTCCAGTCTCCATGACGCTGCATGGCATACTGGTGAATTTCCGCCTTACTGAAGGGGGTAAGTTCCTGTGCTAGATTACCACAGTTACATGCGCCCATGTGTCCCCACTGGTAGGCTCCACCTTGCTGAAGTTTGGAAGCGGTGCGTTCGATTGCTGCGATTAACGCTGGATTTGCGATGGCCATTTAGTTTTTTTTGAGATAACAAAAAGGGGTAATGATGGTTTTGCCTTTCCTTCCTTTTTTGAGTGGTAAGGCTAATTTAAGGCTTCTTTTTTGGAATTTCGAGCCAATATGTAGCCCTTAAGAAAATTTTTCTTTTCCGCGGAGCAAGTCGAAGAATAAGAGGAAGTCAGACGCCAAGCTGAACAAAGGGTAGGTAAACGTAGCTGGCTTGTTTTTTTCAAAAAAGAAATGGCCAACCCAGGCAAAGCCATAACCAATTACGGGTATCCCAAACAACCAGGTGTATTTCCCCAAGCTAAGGGCCGCTACTAGCAGGACTAAGACTAAGCCTGTGCCAATGAAGTGAAGTATTCGTGAAGTGGGGTGCTGGTGTTCGGTGAGGTAGTAGGGGTAAAATTCTTTTAGGGACTGGTATTTCTTTTCCATGCTTAGTTTGCGTTGGGTAAGTTGAGGTTAAGGAAAGTTGCTGTCGCCTCATTTAATGCTTTTAATGCGACTTTCGGTTTGGTTTTGGGATTGGTTACTTCCGTTACAGCAGTGAGTGTCATTAGGTACTTTTCTTCTTTTGGATCGATAAAATCCACGATTACCTGCAGCAATTCATAGTTGGAGGTGCTGACCTGTGGGCGCATGTTCCCAAGCATGGGATTGAATAGCCAGGGATCATACATGCGCATGCCCCAGAAAGGATAGGGGTTCATGGTATTGACACGTTCTCGTTGACGAGGGTCTTCGTTGGAATGGTAGCGGATGACTAACTCCGGTTGTTTGGCATCGTAAACCATGCCTGCATCCGTCAGCTGGGCAATCAGTGCTTCTTTTACTTGCTCGTCTAGTAATGGATCTGTAAAGGCCTGCATATCCAGTTCCTTGTTGACCAGGACAAAGCTTGCGTAATACTTGCGAATGGGAAGCTCTGTTTTTTCCTTAAATACCTCTACTGACTTGCAAGAAACAAGCAAGGCAAAGCATAGCAGGAGGGTAAATACGTGGAGCTTTGAGGGCATACTAGGAGAGTGTTTGGCTTCTTACGCAGGAACTAAGGCAAGTTAATTTTTCTTTTTGAACGAAAAAAATAGGGGGAATTGTTGCCAGAATTTTCTGACTACGGGTTCTAATGTTACTTTTGGCAAAGCGTACTCATGAGCAGACCTGATTTTGACGATATTTATATGGAACTGGCGGTTAATCTCGCCAAGCGATCCCATTGCATCAAAAAGCACGTAGGAGCTGTTTTGACAAAAGATACCCGTATTATTTCTATAGGCTATAATGGTCCTCCGGCAGGTACGCACAACTGTGATGTAGAATTTCCTAGTGAAGGATGTGCCCGCGATTCCAAGGGGAGTTGCTCACTAGCACTTCATGCAGAGCAAAATGCGATTCTCTACGCCGTAAAAAACAATACTTCGGTAGAGGGTTCTACTTTATATGTTACGTTGGCCCCTTGCTTGGCCTGCGCACGAATTATTTTCTCCATGGGTATTTCCAAGGTCGTTTACCTCTTTTCCTATGCAGAATACAAGGGGATAGGATCGGATGAGGGGGTTGACTTCTTGGTTAAATTTGGCGTGACGGTGCACCGCTACAGCAAAGCGCTTGAAGTAAGCGACAGCTTGATTTAAATGAAGTTGACTTCGGGGTGTAGGTGAATCCCGAATTTTTCAAGCACAGATGCCTGAATCTGTTGGGATAGGCTTTTGATCTCTTCGCCCGTGCCCGCACCATAGTTGACCAATACCAAGGCTTGCTTGGCATGCACACCCACCTCACCAATTCTTTTTCCTTTCCATCCCGCCTTTTCAATCAACCAACCTGCAGGTACTTTTACGCCTTCCGCACTCGGGTATCCAGGTAAGCTGGGATATGCTGCTTTCAACGACTCAAACTGGCTGCTTGGAATGCTTGGATTTTTAAAGAAAGAACCTGCGTTACCAATTTCCTTTGGGTTGGGAAGTTTGGATTCTCGGATATGGATTACGGCATCGCTGACAGCCTTGAGTGTAGGTTGCTGCACACCATTTTCTATTAGAACATCCTGAATGGCTCCGTAGTCGAGTCTAAAATGAGGCGTTTTGGTGAGAGCAAAGGTTACTGAGGTGATCACGTATTGGTCCTTTAGCTCATTTTTGAAGACACTTTCACGGTATCCAAATTTGCATGCTGTAGCATCGAATGTCTTAAGGGTGAGTGTATCCCGATGTAGGGCGGTGAGGCTGTGGAACACATCTTTGATCTCCACGCCATAGGCACCGATGTTTTGCATGGGAGAAGCCCCGACAGTACCTGGAATTAAGGATAAATTTTCTAAACCCGCCCAATTCTGCTGAATACAATGCAGGACGAGCTCATGCCATACCTCTCCTGCACCTACTTCCACGAGTAATTGATCTTCGCTTTCGTGAACTAAGTGTATTCCTTTGATTTCGAGTTTGATCACCAAGCCTTCGATATCCTTTGTTAGAAGCATGTTGCTTCCTCCACCAAGGATGAGCACAGGAAGGTGCATTTCTTTGGCCTTGGTGAGTGCCGCTACTAGTTCTTCATTGGTGCTCACCACGGTGAAAAACTCGGCTTTTTTGTCAATTCCAAAGGTGGTAAGGGTTTTCAAAGAAATGTTTTCTTGTATCTTCATGGGCCAAGGCTTGTCCTGCGAAGTAAATAATATTTTGCGCCATTGCGAAATGGAAACGTGTAAGGTTCGGACGTTCGTATGAAAGAAATTGTTATTCAGGGGGTTAGGCTGATACCCGGAGAAAAAGTCAATCTTGAAATCCCCATTGCCAAGCTTCCTACCCACACGCTGATTGATCTCCCGGTATTTATTCGGTCCTCGGCCGTAGAGGGACCAGTAGTCCTCATCAGTGGGGGAGTGCACGGAGATGAAATCAATGGGATTGCCACTGCCAAGAGAATTTTACAAGCTTTTGATGAGGAATTGATTTTGCTTCGTGGCACCGTTATCATCATTCCACTTGTCAATATCTATGGATTTCTATCCAATAGCCGCACGTTTCCCGACGGGCGTGACTTAAATCGAAGTTTTCCAGGGAGTAAGAAGGGTTCTCTCGCTTCTCGAATAGCCCATATCTTAAGTGAGGAAATTTTACCACATATTGATTTTGGGATAGACTTTCATACTGGAGGTAGAATGATTTCCAATCACCCTCAAATCCGGGTAGATTTTAAGGATAAAATCGGGGTGGAGCTAGCTAAAGCGTTTGGGACGCACTATGTGGTGCATTCAAAGCATATTGAAAAATCCTTCCGTAAAACGGCCTACAAAAGTAAAAAGCACTTGCTGGTCTACGAAGGTGGTGAATCCATGCGTTTGGATCCCTACGCCATTGAAGAAGGGATTACGGGCACAAAAAGACTGCTACATCACTTGGAGATGATCAATGCGCCTCAAATCTTACAAAGCACCCTGGTAGTAAAAGAAAGCACTTGGATTCGGGCCAAAGCATCAGGCATTTTCTCTTGCTCAACTCGCTTAGGGGAATTTGTCAGAAAAGGAGAGCTTTTGGCCCAGATTTCAGATCCTTATGGACAAGTGGTGGTTCCGGTAAAGGCTACCTGCAACGGTCATATTATCGGTGTAAATAACAATCCTGTAGTGAATGTAGGCGATGCCCTAATTCATGTGGGCGAAGAAGGATAACTACCCCAAACAGAAAAAGGCCACGCAAATGATGCGTGGCCTTTTTCGATGCTGTTAGCTTTTAGCTAAAGTAGGTTTTCAATCGCTCAAGCTTATCAAGTAACACTTGCTCTACCTTTCTGTAATCGCTTGTATTTGATAGCGTTGTGTTCACAGAAAAATAGTACTTGATCTTAGGTTCTGTACCTGATGGTCTCGCAGAAATCTTACTTCCATCGGCAAGGTAAAACTGCATCACGTTGGATTTGTCCAGATCCAAAGTTTCCACTTTTTGTGTTTTTGGATAGTGGATGGTTGCGTTTTTTACATCGTAAATCTTCTCAACAGCTGACCCATTCATCTCCGATGGCGGATTGGTTCGGAACTGGCTCATCAATGCTTGAATTTGCTCGGCCCCATCTTTCCCCTTCTTAGTCACAGATATGAGGGCTTCTTTATAGAATCCAAATCGTTGGTATACTTCTGCCAATACGGCAAAGACATTTTTGCCTTGAGTTTTGTAGAAGGCTACCGCTTCAGCAACGAGTGCGCAGGCGCTGACCCCGTCTTTATCACGAACGAAGTCACCTACCAAAAATCCAAATGACTCTTCTCCACCCGCAAGGAAGGTTTCCTTACCTTCTTTTTGTAGGATGACGGAGGCAATGTTTTTGAAGCCTGTGAGCACATTATAACAAGGCACTCCAAATCCTTCGGCTATTTTATTGATCAGCTCGGTAGTGACGATGGTATTCACCATAAAGTCTTTCTCGGTCAAAAGATCCAATTCTTTCTTACGTGAAAGGAGATAGTAGACGAGCAGGGTACCCGTTTGATTTCCATTGAGCAATTCGTACTCACCCGCTTCATTGGGCACTACGGCAGCGTATCGATCTCCATCTGGATCACAGGCAAGGACAAGGGCAGCCCCTACTTTTTTGCCCAAGGCTACGGCTAATGTTAATGCCTCTGCTTCTTCAGGATTGGGGTAGATTACCGTTGGAAAGTTACCATCGGGTTCGGCTTGCTCCTTTACCACTTGGATATTGTCAAATCCAAACGCTTCTAGCGCAGCAGGAACCATTTTGCCAGAGGCGCCATGGATTGGAGAAAACACAATGGGCATGGACTTTTGTGCCTGAATGGCTTCTTTCGAAAGGCTTAATTCCTTTACCTTTTCCAAGTAAATGGCATCAAAATCTTCCTCGATGTACTGGATGAGGTTATCCTGCTTGTTCCAGTTGACCTGCTCAAAAGAGGTGATTTTTTGTACTTCTTTGATGATGTTTGTGTCGTGTGGGGCGACTACTTGTGCACCATCTTCCCAATAGGCCTTGTAGCCATTGTATTCTTTTGGATTGTGTGAAGCAGTGATCATGACGCCAGACTTGCAGCCAAAGTGCCTAACGGCAAAGGAAAGCATGGGTGTGGGGCGCATGTCACGGAAATACATTACCGTGATGCCGTTTGCAGTAAATACATCTGCGGTTGTTTTGGCGAAAAGGGTATTGTTGATTCGGCTATCGTGGGTGATCGCAACTTTAATTTCTTGTCCTGGGAAACAGGAGAGTAGGTAATTGGCCAAGCCTTGGGTGGCCATGGCTACGGTGTAGACATTCATACGGTTGGTACCAACCCCCATTAGGCCGCGGAGGCCACCCGTTCCAAATTCAAGGTCTTGATAAAAAGAATCCACCAGCTCGGTTGGATTTTCTGCCATCAAATGACGAATGTTTGCTTTTGTGGCGTCGTCCAAGTTACCATCCAGCCAACGCTGGGCTTTGCTTAAAATAGCGGGATCAAGTGTGCTCATCTCGAGGAAAAATTTAGTTAGAGCCGCAAGTTAGGAAAAAAGTCCCTAGTTACCCGAGATTAGGTTTTTGAATTCCTATTCTTGAAATGGGATTAGCTGCTGTGTTCCTGTGCATTAGGCAAAATAAAAGCCGACTATTGCCGGCTTTTAAGGGGGTAGGAATGGATTGAATCCTTTCCGAATTATAAGTTCCCTCGAAGGGCTTGCTCGCGTTCGATGGACTCAAAAAGCGCTTTGAAGTTTCCTTTTCCGAAGGAGGTAGCGCCTTTTCTTTGGATGATTTCGAAGAACAGGGTAGGGCGGTCTTGCACTGGTTTGGTGAAGATTTGAAGGAGGTAGCCTTCCTCGTCTCTGTCCACTAGAATATTTAGTTCTTTTAGCGGCTTGATGTCTTCGTCAATTTTCCCTACACGATCCAATAGATCATCGTAGTAGGAGCTAGGAACTTCCAAAAACTCTACACCGCGCTTACGAAGTTCGCCCACCGTATGGATGATGTCGTAGGTAGCAATAGCGATGTGTTGCACGCCAGGACCTCCATAGAAGTCAAGGTATTCCTCAATTTGAGACTTTTTCTTTCCTTCTGCAGGTTCGTTGATAGGAAACTTGATGTATCCGTTGCCATTGGAAACTACCTTGGACATGAGTGCAGAGTACTCGGTCGAGATGTCTTTGTCGTCAAAGGTCAGTAGCAATTTGAAGCCCATGACCTGCTCGTAGAACTCCACCCAGCGGTTCATGTCTCCCAAGGCTACATTACCTACGCAGTGATCGATGTACTTTAGGCCAACACTCGTACTTGTATAAGCACTTTTTCTAGGCTGGTAGCCAGGAAGAAATACGCCTTGGTAATTTTTTCGCTCCACAAAGGTGTGGATGGTGTCTCCGTAGGTTTTGATGGACGCTACTTTCACTTCACCAAATTGATCTTTGATTACTTTTGGCGCTTCCACTGATTCCGCTCCTCTGCTGGTGGTTTCTTTCCAAGATTTTTCCGCATCATCTACCCAAAGGGCAAGTACTTTTACACCATCCCCATGGGTAAGGATGTGGTCATTGATTGGATGTGATGCGCTAAGTGGGGAAGTAAGGACAAGACGAATTTTGTCTTGCTTCAAGACGTAGGAGGCCATTCCCTTAACGCCTGTTTCAGGGCCTGCATAGGCGATCAACTCAAATCCGAATGCATATTGGTAGTAGAGTGCACTTTGCTTGGCGTTGCCAACATAAAGCTCCACGTGGTCGGTGCCGTTGATGGGTAGAAAGTCTTCCGTCATGGGGGTAGTATTTGGGTTAATTCTTGTAGCAAAGGTAAAAAAGTCCAGTCAGAAAATTTTTAGTCATGGAAGACTATTCCTGAGAATTTTCATTCCAAAAAACAGTAATCCAAGCCATAAGTAGGAAAGAAATTGCCCAGGTGCCATATCCCGGAATAGAGCAACAAAGTAGAATCAAACCGTAGTAAATCGGAGCCAATACGCCTCCTACTAAAAACTTCCAGGTACTGGTAAACACTTCATCTTCCATTTTTGGAGCAATTCCAAAGAGCCAAATCCAATACAAGGGGAGATGAAATAGTTTCATCATTTTATTCATGAGGTAGCCAGCCGGTTTGACTTTAGTAACTACTTGATTTTCAACTAAAAATCGCTCTACATCCTCTTTGCTGCAGACGTCGACTTGGTTTGAAAGCAGGCGCTGTAAGGTTTCATCGTAGTCAGTATTTGGAAGGTCTACCACCATTGATTTCAAAGCAGCTTCCACTTGCCTGGTTAGCTTTAAGGCCTGAGAAGGTTCGGGATCTACTGGAATTGGCTTTCCAATGCTAATTTTCACCACGCTTCCAGATTTTTTATGTGCACTGTATTGAATACCAATGGGTACAACAATGGGTTTGATTTCTGGATCCTCTGTCATTGCTCCATAGGCCATTCGGGTGAATCCTTTACTGAGCGGGCGGATATTCCTGACTATGCTGTGGTTGCCTTCGGCAAAAATGAGTACGGATCCATTTTGCTGTAGGACTTGATTTGTTTTTTGAAAAGTGCGTTGGTTTTGAGGAATGGTGGAAAAACCATCCAAAACACGATAGACAGGCAGCATTTGGATGAGGTCCAATAAATACGCTGCTACTGGATTTTTAAATACGGCAGCACGAGTCAAAAAATAGGGGCGAATTGAAATATGGGTGGCAACCAATAAGGGGTCAATCAGCGCATTTTGATGGTTGGCTACTAAAATCAGCGGCTGATTTTTAGGGATGTTTTCTACCCCTTCGACCACGATTTTTTTGTAAAAAAGGTGCAAGGCTACTTTTAGCAAGAACCGCAAACTGGTGTAAAGCAATGTTCTCATGTGTACTTTTTCCAGATACTGGCTAAGATTATTCCTGAAATGAGATGCCAAATTCCCCACCAGGCAGTAATTAAGGCCATGCCACCAAGTCCAGCGAAGAAACTAAAAATAAGAACCAGCCCTAGTCCGGAATTTTGGATGCCTGTTTCGATGGTAATCGTTTTTACATCTTTATAAGGCAATCGCGCAAGTTTAGCAGTCAGGTATCCACCGCCTAACCCAATAAAATTATGGGCCAATACCCAAAGGAAGATAGCGCCGATGTAGGTCTTGAATAGTTCGTAATTGCCCAGAAGGGCAAGTAGCACCAAGGCTCCAAATATGACCAGACTGAGTGGTTTGATTGCCTTTGCTAGTTTTTTGGCTAGCTCAGGAAATTTGGAAGTCGTCATAATTCCCAGAAGCAAGGGAATGCCCAAGATGAGCCCTATGGTCAAGAAGACTTCTAATGTGTCTAGTTGAACTTCCTGTAGGAGTTGGGCAGTAGGAGCGTAAGTCCCTGCCCAAAAGGAAAAATTAAATGGCGTGAGAAAGATGGCAGCCACACTGGACACGGCAGTTAAACTTACCGAAAGTGCCACATTTCCTTTGGCGAGGCTAGTTAAGAAATTGGAAACATTTCCACCAGGGCAAGCCGCAACCAGAAACATACCCAAGGCGATACTGGGTGGGGGATTGAGTAACGTAACCAATACCCAAGTGAAAAAAGGCAACACGAAAAATTGGGATAAAATACCAATTACAAACCCTTTCGGATTTTGGACAAGGTATTGAAAGTCTGCCCATTTCAACTCCAAGGCTACCCCATACATGATGATTGCTAGTGCGATATTGAGCCCAAGCAAGTTGTCTGGAGAAAAATTGAGTTGTACTGAATCTAGCGCATTGGGTGAAGCCATTGCCCTAAAATCAAGTTATTCTCGGAAAAATCAAAACTTCAGAACAAACTACACTTTCCTTTCCCTTTTTTTGGGGATTAATAAATAGGATCATCCGCTTTAATGCCAGAACCAAAATTAGGTTTGATGTCTAAGTGGATCTGCTGTGGACCGTGGACTACCTGTGGACCGAGGTCCATCGGCAGTCGATTATTAGTTACCTTCTACTTTCCCAATTCCACTCACTTCCTTTTTGATGATTTTTGGGTTGCCGGTATAGCTTACTTTTCCGATGCCATCTACTTCCAGAGAAAGGTTGCCCTCACAGAAAACTTCAGCCTTCCCAATACCTGAGCTGATAAGGTCAAGATCCTGCACACGAAATTGTGACGCATCTAAGTTGCCTACACCATTGTTAGTAAAGAAGGCTCGGGTAGCGCTGCCTTTGAGATCGATGTTGCCCACCATATCAAAGTCGGCGTTCAATTGGTTTGCCTCTAGGTCCAAATTCAAGTTGCCCACACCATTTCCTTTGATGCGTAGCGTATCGACCTTAAAGGTGCCGTTTGTTTTCACATTGCCAACACCGTCGTACTGTAGTTCTTCAAGATTCTTTAGGGAGAGGGTGATTTTAAAATCACCTTTATTGAAATTGAATCCGCCCATTTCTTTTTCCATTTCTAGTACGAGCAAATCGCCTTGTTGGTCAATGACTAGCTTGTCGATCAGCACCGAAGGACCTTCAACACGAATAGACTCATCATCAGACTGCACCAAACTTAAGGTAAAGACCCCGTCTAACTGTAGTCGGGTGACCCCGTTGAGTGGTTTTGTTTCGCTGATGTCCACTTCTCTGTTGTAGGAAACGCTATTGGAGCAAGAAGCGAAAAGGAGGAATAGGGGAAGTGCAAGTAAATAGAAGCGGTTTTTCATCGTAGTTCTGGTTTAGAAAAATAGGTACTGCCAAAAAATAGACCAAACTAAAAATAAGGCCCTATTCTAAATATAAGCCTTTTTTGTGAAATATGACTTGTTCAATAGCGAACAATAAGGATCGATTTTGTTCGCTATTGAAGTGGAAAAGCGCCCCTAGATTGGCACAACTAGTTAAAACTCCCAGCGAGTAAAGACGCCATAATTGTCCCGAGCAGTTTTTCCAGGTCCATAGGCATCAAAATTGGCACCTAGCCCAAAGCCCAATGGGCCTTTTTTAAGGCCTCCACGGAGGTACAGAAAGCTTCTATTGTGAACCCCCTGTGCCATCCCTTGGTTGTAGGTGAATTGTAGCCTACTGTAAACCGACCATTTTTCATTGATCGCGGGTTTGTATTCATAGAGTCCAAAAAACTTCACATTCTGCGCATTACTCAATTGATAAGAAAGTACGCTGATGGCTAGAATCTCTTTGGTAGCCTTGCTATGGGTCAGACCAAGGGTTGTTCCGAAGCCTGCGCTAGAATTTGCTTCTGCACCAGCTGCTAGGGAAAAACCAGATTTCCCTAACGCATAGTTTACTTGAAAAGGAATGACAACGGAATCGCCTAGTCGCTTTCCTTTGGCATAGTTCTCCGAGAAGACCGCAATAGCCAATACACTAAACTTACTTTGTGGTGTAAAATTCCGCTTAAAAACCAGTTGAAAATCGAGGCGTTCGTGGCCAAACATGAATTCAATGGGTGTTGGCGGATTGGGTGCTTGGGCCCATGTTGGGGCTATTGAAAGGAAGAATAAAAAGATTCCCAGGAGAAGAACATAAAGCTGCTTCGGTTGAGTTTTTTGGATTTCCATCAGTGTTTTGGTTGGGATAAAAAACAAGAAATTAATCCAATTCCCTCAAATCCACAGGAACCACCCGCGACACCCCAGCTTCGATCATGGTGATGCCATAGATGATATCAGTGCTGGCCATGGTTCGTTTGTTGTGGGTGACGATGATAAACTGGCTTTCTGCGCTAAACTTCTGGATGATCTGGTTGAACTTGTCAATGTTGGCATCGTCCAAAGGCGCATCCACTTCGTCAAAAATACAGAAGGGGGCTGGTTTGAGGAGGTAGATCGAGAAGAGTAGGGAGGTGGCTGTCAGCGTTTTTTCCCCTCCACTAAGCTGGTTGATGGTTAATGGTCGCTTTCCTTTGGGTTTGGCTATGATTTCGATAGCAGATTCTAGGGGATTGTCTTGGTCCACCAGCGTAAGGTCGCAATCGTCTTGTTCGGTAAAAAGGGAGCGGAAGACCTTTACAAAGTTTTCTTTGATCTTTCCAAAAGCATCTAGGAAGGTTTCTTTCGCCACCAGATCAATTTCAGAAATGGTAGACAGGAGAGATTGCTTCGCTTTAACTAAGTCATCCTTTTGGGTGCTTATAAAGTCGTAGCGGATTTTGATCTCGTCGTAGGCTTCCATCGCCATGGGGTTGATGGGGCCTATTTTTTCCAAACGTTCCTTTTGTTTTCTAACAGTCTCTCGAAGTTCCTCTTCGTCAAAGTCTATGAAAATAGGATCTAGTGCAGGATTTTCAGCCATGACTTGGTCCAGGTCCAAGTCAAATTCTACATTCAAACGTTCTTTCATCCCGCTCATTTTGAGGCGGATCTCGTTTATCTGAGTTTGAAGGCTGAGGATCAGCTGTTCAAAATTCTCTTTGGATTTTTGTAGGCTACGAATTTGGTTGTCTAGGTCGTCAATATCCCCACGAGCGGCATAGTAGCTTTTTTCAGCCTCCGTAACGCCCAGTTCAATGGCTTCTTTTTCGGTATACAGCTCGATGAGCTCGTCGTCTTTTACTTCGTTGGTATCGAGTAGCACCTTGATTTCGGCATCCAGTTGCGCTAGTTCGGCTTGTGCCTTTTCTATACGCTCTTTCGAGCTTTCAAAGGCAGTTTGCTTGAACGTTATTTCCTGCTCTGCCGCACTTACTCGATTGAGCTGCTGGATGTAGGTGATGTTTTGCTGGTTGAAAAATTGGGATTTTTCACTGAGATGTTTGTTTTCGATCTCTAGCTCTTCAGTGGCAGTGATAAGCTGATCTGCAATCTGCTCAAACTGTTCCTTTTCTACAGATAGCTGAGGTAAAATCACAGCCAAGCGTTCTTCCAGGGCAGCGATATGTTCCAAGATATCCTCGCGCTTGTTGGCATTGGAGGAAAGCAATTCAGCAAGCTGCTCTTTTTTGGTGCGTACCGATACAAAGCCAGCGTTGAGGTCATCAATGCGTACTTGGCTTTCTTCCAAGGCCTTCTTGAAACTTACTTCTTTGAGCTTGATCAGTTCGCTCACTTCCTGGTCCAAGTTAGAGCGGGCCGAACTCACCTTTTTGTGGAGTTCTTTAATTTCTTTCTCGAGCTTTTCCAAGTTTTTAGCTCGACCGATGCGCTTTCCTTCAAACAAGCCTACGGAGCCACCAGAAAGCGAAAATTTCTTTTTGATGTATTGACCTGACTCCGCTAGAAATACCCCTTCAACACCTTGAGGGAAATCCTTGTATTCCCCTTGAACGATGTATACATTGTCCAAAATAAAGTTGATTAGGCGGCTGTATTTCTCATCAAACTCGATGATTTCAGTGGCGGCTATCGTATTTGAGAAAAGTTGGGCTTGACTAGCTTTAAAGTGCTCAAAGTGCTCTAAGATGAAAAAGTTGGCCTTTCCTCTGGCAGCGTCACTAAGAAGCTGAATGGCAGCGATGGCTTCCGCCTCGGTATCTACCACATAGTAGTTGAGGTAGCTTTCCAGGTAGTTTTCAATCGTGATCCGATATCGATCGTCGGTGGTGAGCAGGTCAGATAGCAGGGGCACATCTTTGCCCCAAGAAGGATTTTTCTTTAGGAATTTGATTGCTTCAGGAAAGCCTTCGAGGTTTTCAACCAAGGACTTGGTTAGGTTGAATTCGTTCGTTTTCGAATCCAGCTTCCTAGAAATTTGGGTCAGTTCCTCCTTGATCAATTCAACCACGCGGTTGGAATCTTCCACCTTTTGATCTTGCTCTACCTGCTTTTGCTTCAAGAGACTATGGCTTGCTTGTGCAGTGTCGAGCTCGGTTTTGACCTGGTTCATTCCAAGTTCATACTCTGCCAGATTAGCCTCTTGGGAACTATCGTCAGAGGAGGTACGCTCCAGCTCCTGCTTTAAAGTAGAAAGTTGAATCTGCTTTATTTCAACTTCCTTTCCCACTTGGTAAAGGTGTTCTTTTGCTTTTTCTACCTGCTGGTTCAGCGCTTTGTGTTTATCTTGCTTTTCGGTGGTGCTTGCCTTTTGACTATCGTATTCCTCTCGCAATTGAGAGACAAGGACTTCTTTTTCTGCCAACAGCTTTTCAGCACCTTCTTTTTCCTGCTCTAGGGAGCGAATGGAAAATGCTGCACGGTCATTTGACTTACGGTCGAGGTCAATTTGTTCTCGTAAGGCTTGGGAGCGGTCTTCCAAAAATCGTAGGCGCTCATTTTTTATCTTTTTGTCCGACTCAAAGCCTCGAATCTTATTTACTTGATCGTTTAGGCCTTTTTGTCGAGAAGCCAGAAGTTTCTCTTTGCCAATCAACTCCGCCTTGGCTGCACTAAGTTGCGCTTCTAGGTCCGTGATTTGGGTTTGAAGCTGTAGCTTTAGGTCAGCTTCGTTCTGGCTATTGCTTTGTGCTTCTTGAAGAGATTGGTGTAGCTGCTCTAGCGATTTTTTGGCCAGGTTAATGCTCGCCTCTCTATAATCTGCCTTGATTTCGAAATATTTGGCCGCCTGTTTGGCTTGTTTTTCAAGGGCCTTGAGGTTTTTATCTATTTCAAATAACAGGTCCTCTACGCGAGATAGGTCGGCGTCGGTATCCTCTAGCTTGCGTAGGGTCTCCCGCTTTCTATTTTTAAACTTGGAAATGCCCGCCGCTTCTTCAAAAAGCTCACGTCGAGAGTTATTCTTGTCGTTGAGCAACTCGTCAATCATCTTCAGTTCGATGATTGCATAGGAGTTGGAATTGATGCCCGTATCTAAAAATAGGTTGGTAATGTCCTTCAGGCGGCAGGTGACCCCGTTGATTTGGTATTCACTTTCTCCCGTGCGGTAATAGCGACGGGTGATGGTGACGTGGGTATATTCGGTGGGAAGGAGGTTTTTAGTGTTTTCGAAGGTGAGCGATACCTCTGCTAGGTTGGTGGGCTTTCTGTTTTTCGTTCCGTTGAAAATGACATTCTCCATTTTGTCGGAACGCAATAAGCGAGACTTTTGCTCACCAAGTACCCAACGTATGGCGTCCACCACGTTGGATTTGCCGCAGCCGTTTGGTCCTACCACACCGGTAATGCCTTTATCAAAGTGGATGACCATTTTGTCTCCAAAACTTTTGAACCCTTTGATTTCCAGCTTACTAAGTAGCATACACGTTTTGCCTAGGAATTGAGGGTTCAAAATAGGAGTAATCCATGGATTTGGCAAAAAAATGAGGAAAATAGGCTGTAAGGAAATGGTCTTTTGTTGAAATTGGTAGGTTAGTGGACCAGATATTTTTTCGGTGTCAACTTTTTGAATTACCTTGACAACATGGATTTGGGACAAATCATCTATATCGTTGCCATTGTGGCCTATTTTCTTTACCGCTCTGTCAATAAAAAGAAGGCAGGGGAGGCGGAGAGCGCTGAAGATCCAAATGCAGAACCTCCGCAAAAAGGGATGAGCTTTGAAGATTTGTTGCGAGAAATTCGCGAGTCACAACTGCCTAAACTACCCGAAGAAGCGCCAAAAAGACAAGTTATTCCACAACCTGTTCCTGCTACCCCTGTTATTAGACAGGAGAGAAGCTTTTCAAAAAGCACTAGAGAAGAGGTACCAGAAGGAGTAGAGGAATCGAGGTATTATACGGGTTCCTACGAGGGAAATAAGAAAAATCCCTACCAAGAACTTGCGAATCGAAATTTTGCAGATCCGGAAAGTATCAAGTTTAAATCTTACGAAACCACTGTTTCTGGTCCCAATCCTTATGCAGAGCTTTTGAAAAACCCAAAGACGGTTCGTGAGGCGATTGTGGTAAGTGAAATCTTACGGCCAAAACATTTTTAAGAAAATCCAAAACTTTTTAGTGGGTTATTGCTTCTTATACTTTAAGAATCAACGAACTAACCTCCTCCATTCGTGAAGAAAAATCAAGAAATTGTACGTTCAGGTAGCCTTACCGCATCACGTAGAAAATTTATTGAAAAAGCAGGCTTAGCTACCATCATGGGTACGTTTGGTGTGACTTTTTTTACCTCTTGTGTTTCCTCAGAGGAACCTGACCCAAACCCTGTTACCCCACCCACAGGCAATCAACCAAATGGTATCACGGTTTCCGGAAACAGCATCCAAGTTAATCTAAGCATCCAAACCCGTTTGGCCACCTCTGGTGGGTGGCTGTTGATCAATACGGCCAAGACTTTGGTAGCTAATCTAAATGGTAACTATGTCGCTATGACCTCGGTTTGTACCCACTTGGGCTGTGCTGACAGTTGGACGTATAGTAATAGCAAATTTACCTGCACCTGTCACAATTCGATATTTGATACCACTGGAAAAGTGCTCGAAGGACCTGCAAAGGAGCCTCTCCAAGTGTATACCACCAGTGTATCTGGTACAATACTTACGATAAATAAATAATTGATAATTAGATTTATAGGTAATTTGATATAAAGTCTTACTTTTCAATTTTCCAAAAAGGAAACCAGGATAAGGTTTCCTTTTTTTGTTTTCAAATGCCTTTCAATACGAATAATCAATGTGACAATAAGTGTCAATTGTTTTTCAACTACTTGTGAACATGTTACTTTTAGACACAAATAGTCAACACTATGGCAAAATCAGGAGTAATAGAGCAGCAAAAAATTCTACGTGTATTTAAATTGATCAATTTGCTTCAAGGAAGCATTGGTAAGCCTGTACACCGCTTGGCGGAGTTGCTAGAAACAGATGAGCGCACCATTTACCGCTATTTTAAGCTGTTGGAGGCTTTGGGCTTTGTGGTAGTCAAAGAATTTAGCAAGTACAAAATCCAAGAACGTCCGGGCTATTTACCTGATGCGGCCACTTATAGTAACTTTTCGTCGGAGGAAAACCACTGGTTAACCAGCATGATCGAGAGTCAAGGCAAAGGGAATTTGCTTAAAGACGCAGTGCTTCAGAAACTCCATCTCAAGTCAGATGTTAAGTTAGGCACGGAATACCTATTTAAGGCCAATTTGGGGCGCTTTGTGGACTTGATTGCGCAAGGAATGGCAAACAAAAAGCAAGTTTGGCTCAAGGATTACTATTCATTAAAAAGCGACACGGTATCCGACCGCTTGGTCGAGCCCGTAGGTTTTACTGCTGATTACGAGCATATCCATGCCTTTGAGTTGGAAAGTCGCTCGATGAAGATGTTTAAAGTGGAGCGCATCGGGGAGGTAGTGATGACCTCTGAAGGTTGGAAGCATGCCGCTCAGCACGAACTTCCAGAGCAGGCTTTGTTTGGCTTTACTGGTAAGGGTAAGTTTTTCATCAAACTCAAGTTGAGCAAGAAAGCCTACCAGCTGATGGTGGAAGAACATCCAAATGCGCGCCCCTTTATTCAGATCAAAAATCGCAATCAGTATTTTTTTGAAGGGGAAATTGCGCACTTGCCCGGTTTAGCCCGATTTATACTGGGTTTGCCAGGGGAAATAAAGGTGGAAGAAGGAAAAGAGCTAAAGGCGTACTTGTCAGAGCAAATTCAGAAAGGTTTCTTCTAGCAGTAAAACCCTTCCTCAGAAACAAGTTAGAAGACTACTAGCCAATTACAGCTCTTCCTGATGTTCCTCGCGCAGGAGGTCATTGATGGTTTTTACAGGGTTGAAGGTGATCAAGGGAACCTCCACAAATAGGCTGTTCCAATGTGCCATTGCCCCATTCCACAAGCCTGGAAGCTCCAAAGCCTTGAGCACTTTTCCATTTTTTGATTTTTCAGTAATGAAGCCAGTGGCTGGATCTCGGAATTCCAATAAGTTGAATGAGCTGCCCTTGAAGTCCCGTGTTGCACAAACTAAATCCACTGGGTTGAAGTGAGTGGCTGCCTGTAAATGCGACATTGACTTAGGGTCAGTTGGATCAATTTGGGCTGTTTCCAAGATTTGAAGGGATTGGGTACCGTCTTTTTCTAGCACCCAGAAAGGTCCACCACCAGGTTCACCTGTATTTTTAACCATGCCGCACACGCGTATGGGGCGGTTGAGTTTGGCTTGTAAAAAGGCAGCCTGCACGTCGAGCCCAGCTGAGGAGATGGCATCAGGAAATAGGCCTCCAAACTCTTCACAATAAACACGAGTAGCAAGAGAAACAGTGGCTGCTGTCACTTCTTTTTCTAGAGATTCAAGAGCACCAAATACCCGCGCTTGAACATCCAAAAGCAAACCAGCTAAAGCCGTTTTATAGGTTTGGGTGGTCGCCTTCAAACGATCTGGAACCACATTATCGATGTTTTTGATAAAAATGACATCAGCCTGTATCTCGTTCAGGTTTTCTATCAAGGCTCCATGCCCCGCAGGGCGGAAAAGTAAACTCCCGTCGGCCTCCAAGAAGGGTTCGTTGGCCTCGTCCACCGCAATCGTATCGGTAGTCTTTTTCTGGTGCGAGTAGCTAATGTTTACATAAAGTCCTGTTTGGGATTGAAAGGCTGGAAGCAGTGCAGAAAGCTCATCCACAAAGCGAGACTCGTGCTCAGGGGAAACCGTAAAATGGAGGTTGATTTGCTTGTTTTTTCCTACCCCATAGAGTTGTCCTTCGATAAGATGCTCCTGTGCTGGTGTGCGATTTTCTGCTTTGTAGGCATGAAACTTCAAGAGTCCTTTGGGAAGATTGCCATAGCCCAATCCCTCGTCGGACAAAACAGCTGCAATGATCTTTTTATACCCCTTCTGGTCAAGCAGCTGCTGCAGCGATTCTCCACGCTGTAATAGGTGCTGCTCTAGGTCATTTACCAAGGCAAACGTGCGGATGTGTTGGATAAACTTCTTTGCAAAAGGGCTTTCTTCTAGGTTTCCATTTCCTTCCAAAAAGGAGAATAGATCTTTGAACATGCGGCTTGCTGCCCCCGAAGCAGGCACAAATTTGACTAGGTCAAGTTGTGGTGCCTTCGTACAAAACAAGTCGGCATATTCTTGAACCTGGATGTCGGTCCACACGCGTATGCCCTGATCAGGCCTAGCGGGTCCTGCAAGGTGAAGAAAAGGGAATCCCTGAATGAAATTATCCAGTTGTACCTTGACGGTATCAGGATCCATTCCTTGTGCTTGAATCTTTTGTATGATTTCTGAATTCATGGTGTGTGGCAGTTCCGCGTAGCTCTCAAGATAGGTGTCAAAAATAAAATCGGCAACATTCCGAGCCCTTTTGTTTTTCTGGTCAATAAGATACTAGCGCAGGAGTTTAAACTGGATGCGATCTCCTGCTTTTTTTTGAGAAAGCTTGGATTGCGCGTCTTCAGTTAGGAAAAGGATTCTGGGGTAGCCACCCGTAACCCCCGCATCGCGCATAAGCAGTATGAGTTTTCCTCCAGGACTGAGTTGCAACATGCCTGGAAAAACAGGGTTGGTGGGAAGGTCAGGAAGTTGGTTTTCAAAAAGTTCCTCCAGCTGAATCCCCATCCTGTTGCTGTTTTTGGAGAGGTGATAGGTGCCAGTACAGAAAGTTGCTTGCTGTGTTGAATCGAGAAGCTCCCAATCGGGTCCTGGATAAGCCTCCAATTCGGGAGAAGCATACCATTCTGGAGACCACTTAGGCTTTGCATGTTGACTTGGAAGATGAGGTACGGGGTGATAGGGTAGTGCTGTTCCCTTGCTGCAAGGCAGTAATTGGGAAATAGAACTATCGGCACTACGTGAATTGAGGTAAGAAATAGTATCAAATCCTCCTGCAATGCAGATATATAGCCGAGCTCCCGTCAAAAAGGCACCTATTTCTAGGACATCATTTGAGGCAATTGGAATCATGGAGGTTTGGCTGACAGGGCTTTCATTGAGAAAAGCCTGAACTGTGGCTCCCGATAAAGAAAGCAGGGTAGGCTGATCAAAGCATAGCTTCAGGCCCGGTTGAACACATTCTAGGGCAGCAGTTTGATCGGGATTTTGGAGTAGTTGATTGGCCCAGCGAAGGCTTAGCTGGTCCATTGCGCCAGAAGTGGGGATGCCATAGACAGCACCGGATGCTCTTCCCAGGTCTTGGAGGGAGGTGCCTGGTGGGCAACGAAGGAGGGTCGCTTTTCCGTAGGGCTGACTCATGGCTGGAAAAGGCTAGGATGTTCTGCTTTCCAATCCATAAATTGGGATAGTTCGATTGGGACAAACTTGATTCGTTCCCCCGCATTGCCCCAAACGGGTGGTTCTTGCTGGGAATTGAATAGCGATAATGGTGTCTGGCCAAGAAGATGCCATCCTCCAGGACTTTCTTTGGGGTAGATGCCTGTTTGACTTCCTCCAATGGCAACAGAACCTTTGGGTACGCGGGCTGCAGGGATACTTTTTCTTGGTGTATGTAGGCTAGGATCCAAACCATTGAGGTAGAAAAATCCGGGTAGGAAACCGAAAAAATGAATCCGATAAAGGGCTTGGCTGTGTAACTGGATGAGCTCCGTTTCGGTCTTATTTTTTTGCTGTGCAAGGCTGGAAAGGTCAGTTCCAAATTCTGGGCTATAGCAAACAGGAATTTCCCATATGCGATTGGACAAGGGAAGGGCCGGCAACTCCAAACTTGATAGTTCTTCTGAAAAGCGGCGTTGCCCAGCAGGTGACTTCCAGTACAAACTGATGCGCGTGAAGCCTTGACGGCAATCGAGTAACTCATCACCCCAAGCTTTCTGGATATGCGCTAAGTACGCCAATTGCTCCGATAGCAGTGCATCGGAAGGCGAAGCCGTCCAGGCTAGCTCTCCAAAGTTTGGGCTGAAGGTTAGGTAGCTTGGCTTCACGTCCAGTAGGTAGTTCGTAGGTACGGTAAAAACGCTGCAATACCCGGATTGTCTCCGTGGAAGCAGAGCGTATCCGCAGCAATGGATAGGAGTACGCCAGTTGATGTTTGTAGTTGTCTGTCCTGCAGTATTCTTTTCACCTGCTGCTCCACAGTGGCTTGCGTGCTGAGCAAAGCTCCAGTTGTACCTCGAGGCGCAAGTTGGTAGTTTTCCTGGTACCCACGATCGGCAAATACTTCTCTGCGTATGGGCAGTCCTTTTGCCAGAGCTTGCTGCTCCATCTCAGACTGTGGGGGAACCAATACAGGAACCTCCGGGTAGTTGGACACCAGGAAATCCGTCAATAGACTTGCGAGGATGGGATCTTTTGCAGCGTCGTTGTATAGGGCACCATGAAACTTGATGTGATTCATGGGCAGCTCCATTTCTTGGGCTACTTCGATAAATAAGTTGATTTGCTCCGTCAGAGAGGCTAGTAGGGTTTTCAGGGGGAGTTGCATGGAAATCCTTCCAAAATTGTCTTGGTCAGGATAGGAGGGGTGTGCGCCTACTTTTTTGCCAAACCTTTTTGCCAAAAGCATGGAAGCTTTTACCGTGTCTTTATTTCCAAAATGCCCCCCACAGGCAAGGCTAGCCACATCTATGAATGGAAAAATAGCCTCTTCGGAGGCAATGCCTTCTCCAAGATCGCAGTTGATTTGAGGAAGTGGAAAAGAAGGGGCTGGATTCACGAGGCTGTGCTAAATCGGTCGGTGATGGCTTAGGGCAAGATTTCGACTACCCTACCGGTTATTGGGTCTACCACTACGCGAATGGGCCCTGCGGTTCCTTGCTTGGTGATAAATACCACAAGGTAATTGCCATTGGTCCAAGCTTCCACCGCTGCATCTTTATAGTCACCAGCAAGGGAGGCTTTTTGCGTAGTGCTCAATGCCGAGTAGGCAATGTTGCGAAAGACATCTAAGGGATCATCCTCGACTTCTGTAGTGCAAGAATAGAGCAGGATGCCAAGAAAGGCCAGAAGGAAAAGCTTAAGTTTCATAGCGGGTAAATGGATAAGGACAGGTATGTCTTCTCAAATTTGAAAAATTTTCCTTTCTTGACAAGGCTATTTTCAAATAAGCTTCGGCCATGTCATTGTCTTCCAAACTACCACAAATAGGAACTACCATTTTTACGACGATGTCCCAACTGGCGTCAGAGGCTGGAGCCATCAACCTCGCCCAGGGATTTCCTGGATTTGGGGCGGATCCAGTCTTGTTGGAGCTATTGGCTAAAGCCAGTTTGGCGGGCCACAACCAGTATGCGCCGATGTCAGGACTTCTTAGTTTGCGGCAGCAGATTGCAGAAAAAACTCAGCGGACTCAAGGTTATTTACCTAATGCAGATAGGGAAGTGACGGTTGTTTCTGGTGCTTCGGAGGCCATTTTTGTAGCCCTTACTGCAGTAGTTCGCCCGGGTGATGAGGTGCTTGTTTTGGAGCCTGCCTACGATAGTTACGTTCCAGGCATCTTATTGAATGGCGGTATTCCCGTGTTCGTTTCCCTTGACCCAACCAACTTTTCGGTAGACTGGGAGCTACTGATTTCAAAAGTAACGAACAAGACGAGAGCCATTCTGGTGAATAACCCACACAATCCCAGTGGCTATGTATGGAGTCTGGACGAAGTGAAACGCCTTTCAGCGTTGGTTGATCAGACGGGAATCTATGTAATCAGTGATGAGGTATACGAACGTTTGGTGTATGATGGGAAAACACATCATTCACTGGGTGCTGATCCTGTGCTTCGGGAAAAGACCTTTGTATGTGGCTCATTTGGAAAAACGTTTCATGTGACCGGCTGGAAAATAGGGTATTGCATCGCGCCGGCGGAGCTAACTCATGAGTTCCGGAAAGTTCATCAATTTATTACCTTCAGCACCGCCACACCCATGCAGCATGCCCTGGCGTCCTACCTGGAGGTGGCTGAGCGCTACCTTTCTTTGCCGAACTTTTACCAAATAAAGAGAGACTTTTTTGTGGAAGGATTGAAGGAGACGGAATTTAGGTTTGTCCCCGCTGCGGGAAGCTTTTTTCAACTCGTCTCCTATGCGCACTTAAGCGACCTTCCTGATGTGGTAATGGCAAAGCGCTTGACCAAAATCACCAAGGTAGCCTGCATTCCTGTTTCGGCTTTTTATACGAATGGTCAGGATCGAAAGCTGCTTCGGTTTTGCTTCGCCAAAGAAGAATCTGAACTTCAAGAAGCGCTACTAAGGCTCAAAAATCTTTCTGAGATTCTTCGCTAATGTGCATTTTAAGGTTTAAATTGGTCCAAAGCGGTTTATTTTTTCATTACCTCCAACGCTGTTTGAACAAAAAGGAAACTTCCATGCACCGGATTAAAACTGCACTATTTTTACTTTTTTTCCTGAGTTTGGGTTCTTTTAGCCAAGCCCAAAACACCTCGTTTGAGGCGTGGAAATTAGCCCGACAAACGGAACTGACTGGAGAGGAAGGTTGGATAAATCTTGTGGACCTCATCTGGTTTGATGAACAAAAGGCTTTTCTCAACCAACAGGGAAAAGAACGCTTGTTCCTGTCGGAAAGAGAGGAGAAGGACAACCTTGGCCGTTTTACTTTTTCTGGCGATTCAGTTTGGTTTTCTACGAATACATCAACAAATACCCAAGCTAGAAGTAATCAAAAACAATTGGTTTTTCCGCTTGCCTATGGGTCAGCCGGGGTGAAAGTGGATCATTGGAAATGGTCGGTTATTCAGCGAGCGGGAAAGTTTGCACTACGGATAAGAGATCTTAATCATCCCAAGTTGGCCAAATTTGTTCCTACTCCTGTTTTTGAATACGATTCAAAATATAATCTTCCTGCCAAATTTGAGCCGCGTTTCAACGAGACCATGGATATTCCAAATGTCTTAGGGCAGATTATCTCTTGGAAAGTGATGGGCTATTTACACATTACTTGGGAGGGTAAAGGGTACCGATTGTTGGCTTTGGATGAGTTGGGTAAGTTGTTTGTCATCTTTGCTGACGAAACTTCCGCTAAAGAAACCTATCCGACAGGCAGATACTTGTATGTGGCCTATCCAGATAAAACAGGGGTGACACAGGTAGATTTTAATTATTCCTATAACCCGCCCTGTGCCTACACCGATTTTGCTACTTGCCCAATTCCTCCGAAAGAAAATAGGCTACCTTTTGCGGTTATAGCTGGAGAAAAGATGCCTTTAGATCATTGATTCATACATTCACTAGACAGGAATAAGGATCATGGATAGCAAAAAAAACGGGCTAAAAAGCCCGTTTCTTCGTTTAGCCTAGTGCCTTTCGGCAAAACTCCAAGCAGCGCTGTACTTCCTTGACCGCATCGGATCCTGTTGGTATTTGATATTCTAGTTCGATCGTTGCTGGGAAAGCATATTTCTTTTTCTTCATCAATTGCAACATATCTCCAATTGGTGTGTCGCCAGTTCCCCAGGCCACATTTCCTTTGCCATTGGCAGGCGTTTTACGATCCTTGGTGTGCATGCTTAAAATCCGACCCTGCTGCTTTTCAATTAGCGGAATCAAATCCGAATGTCCTGCAGCGATATAATGTCCTGCATCAAGGTTGAGGCCATTCTTTGGGCTTTGCGCAAGTGCCGTATCCCAAAAAGTAAAGGTTTCTTGTTCGTGCCCATGGTAGCCTACGGCCATTTTCTCCTTTTCGCCCAGCTTACCCAATCGAAGTGTTTGCTCATCGTTGGAGGGATGCTCCAAAGTCACATGGCTTGCGCCAAGTGCTTTCGCAGCGCGCATACCGTAAGCCGCTTCGAGATCAGAATTGTTGGCACCGAAAGCATTGGGCTTGAAGGCATAGATCGATACTCCGGCATCCTTATACATTTTGCCCATCTGTTCAAACTTCTTCATGTCTGCATTGGCGCGCCATTCGGCAACGGTTTTGTTGAAGGCAGCACTTTGCGCTTGGAGGTCAGCAAGTTCCTTTTTTTCGTCCTCGGTTAGTGCTTCACCACGGCGCTGCTTCCCGCCCAATTGAAAAATCCGTGAACGATTGAAGGTAGGAGTAGGCATGCCGGCAAAACTTTCAGCCGGATCTCCCATCAATTCAATGGATGAAATACCAGAATCAAGCACGTATTTTAGAGTTGCTTCCGCACTTTGGTCGGCCATGGAGCGGAAGGAGTAGGTAATGCAACCGATCTGAACTCCATTGATGAGGGAGTTTGGCTTGCCCAAGGATTTGATTAATGCGGGTGCTCCTTGTAGCCAAGTGGGAGCTGTCAGGACACCTGCAATTCCAAGTACTGATTTTTGAAGAAACTCGCGACGATTTTTCATGGGTTCATTGTTTGAGGAATACACAATCAATTTAGCCTATTTACAGGGCTTTCTATGGGAATTTTTACCAACGGCAAACCAGAATCACTTCCGATCCTCCAAGAAGATTTGAGCGAGTCCTATTTTTACTAGATATTTGAAAAAAAGAGAGAAGAGGTCGACTTTAAAATTCTCTAAAAGTAGTACCCTTACCCCATCAAAGATCCCAATTTTAGAGAATGAACGACTTTTATACCCTTCCAAAAGTACTACAATGGCTACTTGCCATACTCTTGCTAGTCAGTGGATTTTTCCCAGCGCTTGCGTTAATAGAGCTAAGTTATACCCAACCCATAGCCTACCTATTGTTTATTTTTTATGTGCCCATCGGGCAATTTTCCTTTACTCCCTTTTTTACACTCGTAGGTGTCTATAATTATTATTCTCCCATGCTGCTGGGATATACCCCATCTGACACCCAGATTGATTTGCATAGTGGGGGTAGTTTTGACTATTTGTTTGTCATGCGGAAGTACAACCCAGGAATTGAAATGAGAAATAGGTTGCTGCTATTTCAATTGGAGGGTTTGAAAAAGATCATTCAATTGATTGAGGATAAAGCAGTACCGGAATCGGTGAACATTGTTGGGACCTCTTATTTTTTCAGTAACCGCACGGTTCAACGAATTGGTTTTGAACTCATAGAGCCTTCCTTGTTTTACAGAATCAACCTTTTTGTCAATTTCTTGGACTTGTTTTGGATGTATTCCTTGGCCCAAGGTAAATGGTCACTCCCCAAGGTTTGGCAAGCAAAAAAAGTCCAGATTACTGGTCAGAAATTAGTGGAACATAAAGTTCAATTGGATGCACTTTATGAAAAACTAAGTTCTAAATCGGCTAGTTGAAGGAAGAATTTTGTCCTACAGCTTTACCGATTTAGAACTAGCAAAGGGAGGCAATGACCGCCTGAATTAATACCCTACCGCTTTATCGTCCCCTCTGGGATCTGCTCCACCTTCGAGTTTTCCGTTGGATAAGACCCGAATGGCGTCTACTTTTCCAATGATGGGGCTATTTCCTTCGTTGATTAAATAGCCTCTGGACTTGAGTTGCTCCACTAAAGCTGCTCCAAACCCCTTGGGTTCAAAATTGACCAGGTCAGGCAACCATTGGTGATGAAAACGAGGGGCATTAACTGCTTCCTGCATACCCATGTCAAATTCATACACGTTGAGAATCGTCTGAAGTACTGCTGTGATGATGGTGGAACCACCTGGAGTGCCCACAACCATGGCTAGTTTTCCCTCTTTTTCCACGATAGTGGGCGTCATGGAACTGAGCATGCGCTTGCCTGGAGCAATGCTATTGGCTTCGGCGCCGATTAGGCCAAACATATTTGGGATTCCCGGCTTGGCGCTGAAATCATCCATTTCATTGTTCATAAAGAATCCCAATTCCTCCACAAATACCTTGGACCCGTAGGCTCCAT
>JBIIFN010000104.1:0-8053 GCA_044237325.1 Algoriphagus sp. | reverse complement strand
TTGCCCTCGTAGGCAATTGGCCCACTCATTTTTTCAAAACCGAGCGCCATGCTCCAAATGGTGTAAAAGGTGACTTCAGGCTGTAGCTCGGGACGTATGCTTCCGTCTTTTATTCCTTGAGAAACCATCTGTATGCCCAAACGTGTAGGCTCAAGCTGAATTTCAAGCAACTTATGAAAGTGAATAGACTCAAGGATGAGTGGATTGATTTGCGCTTTTAGCTCTGGCGTAGTGTACTTTTTTAGGAGCTCCAAAAAGTGCTGAATGGCTTGAAAGTAAACGGGCTGCTCTTTAGCAAATTGCCAAATTCGGCCAACTAAATCAGTTAACATCTCCAAACCATTCTTGCCTTTGGCTCTTAAGGATTCTTTAAATTCTTCCTTTAGTTGATCAAATGCTTTTTTTGTCAGGGCCATAAACAAGTCTTCCTTGTTTTTATAGTAAAAATAAGTGAGTCCCTTGCTTATTCCAGCCTTCTTTGCCACATCTTCCATACGCGTAGCCGCAAATCCCTGTGCTGTAAATAGGGCTACTGCTGCGTCTAAAATGAGTTTTTCTTTATTTTTCTCTCCTGCCATTGTCGGTTAAAAAGGAAGTAAGTACCAAAAAATCAAAGGTATTAAATCTAGGTCAAAACCCGAAACTGAATAGCGGTCAATTTTTAAGAAATCAAACCAACTCCTACTGGATTAAGCCGAAAAAAAAAGGGAAGCCAAACATCACACCAAATCCATTACTTTCCTGTAACCCTCAGGAAGGAATAAGGGTAAGGACAGATGGGCTAGAGACGCTTATTTAGTTATTTCGAGAAGGACGTAGTTTTTCTTTCCTTTTTGCACCAGCAGGTATTTTCCTTGAAGTAGGGAAAAAGAAACTGCAGCAGCAGGATCTTCCACCTTCACTTTGTTGATGCTTACTCCACCACCAAGAATCATCCTTCTGGCTTCACCCTTGGAGGGGAAAAGCTGAAATCCTGTTTTCTCAGACAGCAAATCGAGTACTTGATCCACCTGACTAAAATCCTCCTGGCTTAGCTGTACTTGCGGCACACCTTCGAAAACAGAAAGGAAAGTGCGCTCATCCAATGAGGCAAGATCTTCGGTAGAGGATTTGCCAAAAAGTATTTCTGAGGCCTTCAGCGCCATCTCGTAGTCTTCTTTGCTGTGTACCATGCAGGTAACTTCCTTCGCAATTTCTTTTTGTAGAAGGCGCAGATGAGGGGCTTGAGCATGCTCCTGTTCTAGGTTTTCGACAGTAGCTTGGTCGAGTACGGTAAAGATTCGAATGTATTTAGAGGCATCTGCATCGGATACATTGAGCCAAAACTGGTAGAACGCATAAGGGCTTGTTTTTTCTGGATCGAGCCATACAGAACCGCCCTCTGTTTTGCCAAATTTGGTGCCGTCAGCCTTGGTAATCAAGGGAACAGTTAAGGCAAAGGCAGTGCCGCCACCCATGCGACGAATAAGCTCTGTGCCGGTGACGATATTACCCCACTGGTCCGAACCACCCAATTGGATGCTGCAGTTATTATTTTTCCACAGGTGATAAAAATCGTAGCCTTGGATGAGTTGGTAGGTGAATTCTGTAAAGGAAAGCCCATTACCATCTTCCAAACGTCTTTTGACGCTGTCCTTAGACATCATGTAGTTGACCGTAATGTGCTTGCCTACGTCTCGGATGAAGTCAAGGAAGGTAAACTGGGACATCCAGTCGTAGTTGTTGACCAATGCAGCCGTGGTGGGCTTGTTGCCCGAAAAATCCAAGAATTTAGCCAGTTGCTGTTGAATACAAGCCACATTATGGTCTAAGGTAGCCTTGTCCAATAAATTCCGCTCAGCCGACTTAAAGGAAGGGTCTCCAATCATGCCCGTAGCACCACCCACCAATGCTACTGGTTTGTGTCCAGAGCGTTGGAAATGAAGCAAGGTCATCACGCCCACGAGGTGTCCGATGTGGAGCGAATCAGCTGTAGGATCAAAACCCAGGTAAGCAGAAGTGGTTCCTTTGGTTAGGTGTTCTTCTAAATCCGGAGTCATGTCTTGGAGCATTCCTCTCCATTTCAATTCTTGTATAAATGAATTCATCGGTTGGGTAGTGGGATAAGGCTACAAAGATAAAGGCTTGCGCGTAGGAAGGAAATTATTGGTTGATTTCAACTTAAAAATGATACGGTACTTGTTCTTCCAAATCCTTGGTTTTGGTCTTCATGACAGCGCTCATTTGATTAAACTGAAAAGGGGTGATTCTAACTTAGAATCACCCCTTTTCAGTTGGTATGCTTGCCTTAAGCCGCTCTGAGCTTGATAATGCCTGTGGCATGTAGCAGCTTGACAATAGGGTAGGTTGGATCAAATTCATACCACTTTACTGCAAAATTTGGGCGGTTGGGTAGCTTGTGGTGGTTGTTTTGAAACAATTCACCCAACATAAGCACATCCAAGAGTAAAGAGTTTTTGGATTGATCGTTGTTGTCAAAATTGGCATATCCGTACTTATGACCGCTCCAGTTCACAATAGCACCATGGACTGGTCCCATCAAAAAGTGGATAGGCAATAGGAAATACATCCACCAATGCGTGCCAGCCAAATCAAAAAAGGAAATGCAACCCACATATATAGCGACATAAAATATACCCCAAGCGAGTCTTACAGCCATGTTATCCGCAAAGCGATCAAATTTTGCCCAATCAGGGATGTCTTTAGAAAATCGCTCTTCTGGGCGAAGTTTAAAGCTGAAGTAGTCGTTGTAGATGTTTTTTGTTTTCCACATCATCGTAAACAAGTTTTCGGCGTGGTGTGGGCTATGAGGATCTTGTGGTGTATCCGAATAGGCATGGTGCATGCGGTGCAAGATGGCATAGGCGCGAGGAGAGAGGTAGGAACTACCTTGCCAAAGCCAGGTAAAGAAATAAAAGAATCGTTCCCAGTATTTGTTCATCACAAACATCTGGTGCGCTGCATAGCGGTGAAGGAAAAAGCTCTGGCAAAATAGCGAGAAGTACCAGTGCAGCAAGAAGAAGAGAATGAGGATCACGCGGTCGTTCAGTTTTTGGATACAAACAAAGATAAGAGGAAGACGAATATAAACGACCTATTTCCACCAACGGCAAAAATCCGTAAAGATGATTTTTATCAGAAAGCCCCTTAAAAAGGACTTCTTTTCGTCAAGGGGAAGGACTTTGTCGTTAGTTTAGAAAGACGTCAATGCCTAACCTCTTAGGAATTAGTAAAAAAGGCTATAGTTAAGCTTTAGACCTTTACCAAAATCCTTCCTCCTACTAGTAGAATTAGCCTTTTCGTTTTTCACTTGATTTTTATACTTAAACCTTTTTACCATGAAAAATTCTTCATCCAGCTCTTCTTTCCTATTAAAAGTGATTGTAGGTGCCATCTCTGTGTTTCTAGCCGATTTCTTACTTACAGGAGTTCAAGTAAGCAGTTGGCTCTCGGCACTTGTGCTGGTGGTTGTCATCATTCTACTCAATTTCACGGTCAAACCCTTATTGGTGCTGCTTACCTTGCCCTTGAGTGTGATTACTCTTGGCTTGTTTCTATTGGTCATCAATGCGATCGTTATTTTGCTAGCTGCAGAAGTGACGCCTGGCTTTACCGTAGATGGATTTTGGTGGGCGATGGCCTTTGCACTCATACTTAGCGTGATCAATAGTATGCTGGGAATAAGCCTTAGTTCAGATTCCTAAACTCTGATCGCCTACTCTTCGATAAGCCTTGTGACTTCCATCTGGTTGTAGGACCGAGACGAGAGGTCCCTCGCTGCGATGCACCACCACAAGTAAAACGTATTTCTCCTCGTCAAAGGGACTAGCAGGATCAATGCTCACCTCATGTAGTTCTAGCGAAGCTTTGGGAATGCAGAAGGCTTGGTTGGCCGCTTGCACCATGTACCGCTCCTCATCCGGATCGATTCCCGTGATTCGGCGCTGATCGGAGGTACCAATTAGCACAAGGCCACCTTCTGTATTGGACATGGCAGATAGGGTCTTGGCTATTTTCTCCTGCGAACTGATACGCTGCTTGAATTCTAAGTGCACTCCTTCCTTCTCCTTTAGCAGTTTGGTAACAAATTCTTGATCAAATTTTTTTGAAAACATTTTAGCCCTTTACTTTCTTTAACAAGAGTATTTACTCCATATTCGTTAACTCGTCATTCAAACTCTTGTTCCAATAAAAATCGTAAATCATGACCTTTACCAACCCAGGATTTGACCCAGAAACTATAGCTCAACTTAAGTCCGAACTGAAGGCTTCCGGAAAGTCATTTAAAATCATCCCAGACGAAGAGAACTCAGAGGAGTTTGTAAACTTCCATTTCATTGGAATGCACGAGGGTAAAGAAGTAGTATATGATACTGCTTTGTATACCCTTCGGCTACACCACGCAAGTGAGGTATACGAACAAGCAGAGCACGAGGCTGCAAAAAAATTCCCCAACTTTAATCCAATCACTTACGAAGAGGACGAAAACGGGAACATGAAGCCCCTAACTCCTGAGGAGGAAGAAATCGGTTGGTTCATCACCGAACTGATTATGGAGATAGAGGAAGAGGAGTCGGTAAAGGTTCAGGAATTTATTGACATCGATACCAACCATGACTATGGCATTGGCTTGGATGCCTCCTTGAATGTTGAAGAAATTGATGAAGACGTGATTACGAAGTTTGTCCGAGAGTTTAATGACGACACGCTGGAGTTAGACGATACGCTTTATTCCTTCATGACCGAGGATGAAGATGATTTCGATGAGGACGAAGACTAAAGTACTTCCAAACAATACAATTCGGCGTTAGTTACTCACTAGCGCTTTTTTTTATGCTCAAAATCGCCCTTTCCCCAGTTTATTCGCACCCGCTTCCAGAAGGACATCGCTTTCCAATGGAAAAATATAGCCTGCTGCCCCAACAGCTGCTTTATGAGGGCACCGTGGAAGAGTCCAATTTTTTTCTTCCTAGCCCTGCGGAAACAGCCTGGATACTGGATACCCATGATCCCGACTACTTGGCCAAACTTCTGGACTTGTCTCTGTCTAAAGCAGAAATTCGTGCCATAGGCTTTCCTTTGTCTGCCCCCCTGATCACTCGGGAAATTTGTATTGCTGGAGGTTCGGTGCAAGCTGCCCATTACGCCAAAGAATTTGGCATCGGGATGAATATCGCTGGAGGTACGCACCATGCCTTCTATGCAAGAGGGGAGGGCTTTTGCTTGCTTAATGACCTAGCCATCACTGCTAACCAGCTTTTGGAATCTCGCCAGGCCAAGAAAGTCCTTATCGTGGATCTTGACGTGCACCAAGGCAATGGAACTGCTGCACTATTTCAGGATAGCGCCTCGGTGATTACGTTTAGTATGCATGGTGAAAAAAATTACCCCCACCGAAAGGAGAAGTCTCACTTAGACATTGGACTTCCCGATGGGACAGGGGATACCCTCTACTTAAACCTGCTGGAGAAGCATTTAAATGACCTTTTGGAACAGGAACTTCCTGATTTTATGCTCTACCAGAGTGGGGTAGATGTGCTAGCCACAGATCAGTTGGGTAGGCTTTCCTTAAGCCATGCTGGTGTTTATGCCAGAGATAAGTTAGTGCTGAGCTTGGCCAAGTCCCTGGGCGTACCAATCATGTGTTGCATGGGCGGGGGCTACTCCAAGCAGATAAAAGACATTGTAGAAGCACATGCTCAGGTATTCCGATTGGCGCAGGACCTCTATTTTTAGTCCTTTAACCGATTTTAACGCATCAAATGTCTTGTGATTCTTGCAGATTGAATACTTTATCTATATTTGCGCCCACCAACCATAATTTTATTCAAGTGAAAAAAGGATTAACAAGTATTGCAGTGCTTGCCCTTGCGGCAGTAGTTTTTTATTCCTGCGGGAAAAAGACAGATTCAACAGGTGCAGCAGCCACATCGAAAGAAGGTGCCGCTTCAGGTGATTTAAAAATCGCTTTTGTGTACACCGACTCAGTAATCAACAAATACGAGTTTTTCAAAAAGAGATCTGAAGAGATTACAGAAAAAGGTAAAAAGTTGGATTTGGATCTTCAGTCAAGAGCCAAAGGATTTGAGCAGGAAGTAGCCATTTTTCAACAGACTGGTGGAAACATGACTCAAAATCAGGCACGTGCAAAGCAGGATGAGCTAATGCAGAAGGAGCAAAACTTGGTAGCCTACAGAAATAACCTCATGCAAGAGCTTTCTGCTGACGAATCCAAACTTCTGAATGATGTTTACGAGCAGGTCCAAGTCTTCATGAAAGAATATGCCAAGGAAAATGGCATTGATCTAATTCTTAGCAATACGCGCGGTGGAGCCATGTGGTATGCTACTGACGCAATCGACGTAACCAAATCCGTGGTAGAAGGATTAAATAAAAAATACAGCGCAAACCCAGCTGCCGCAACTCCTGCGCCTGCTGCAGGTGACACCACTGTTAAGAAATAAGCTGAATAATTATTCGCATAAAAAACCCGGATTTATCCGGGTTTTTTTGTGGGTAAAAAATGGGTAATTTTGCAAACCTATAGAAAACACGAACCACATGAAAATCACAGAGTTCTTAAAACACAACTACCGACACTTCAATGCTGCCGCACTTATCGATGCTGCAGAAGGATATAAAACACACCTCAACGAAGGTGGTAAAATGATGGTAACTCTTGCGGGTGCCATGTCAACTGCAGAATTAGGTATTTCACTAGCGGAAATGATTCGCCAGGACAAGGTGCAGATCATCTCCTGTACAGGTGCCAACCTAGAGGAAGATGTTTTTAACCTGGTGGCCCACGACTACTACGAGCGCGTACCAAACTACCGCGAACTGACACCAGATCAGGAACAGGATTTGTTGGAGCGCCACATGAACCGGGTTACCGATACCTGTATCCCAGAGATGGAGGCGATGCGTAGAATTGAAAATGTGATTTTGGAGGAGTGGGTGAAAGCAGATCAGGCAGGAGAAGCCTTTTTCCCTCACGAGTTCTTCTATAAAATATTACTTTCTGGAAAGCTAGACGCCTCTTTCCAGATTGATCCAAAGGACAGCTGGCTGCTTGAAGCGGCTAAGAAAAACCTCCCGATCATTGTGCCAGGATGGGAAGATTCTACTTTAGGAAACATGTTTGCTGGTCACGTGATCTCAGGTGATGTGAAAAACGTGCATACCGTACGCACAGGCATCGAGTACATGATGTTCTTGGCAGACTGGTATACCGCCAACGCTACAGACAGCAGCACCATTGGATTCTTCCAAGTGGGCGGAGGTATTGCAGGAGACTTCCCGATTTGTGTGGTACCCATGTTGCACCAAGATTTGCAGCGCACCAACGTGCCGCTATGGGGCTATTTTTGCCAGATTTCAGATTCTACAACGTCCTACGGTTCCTATTCCGGAGCGGTGCCCAACGAGAAAATCACTTGGGGTAAGCTGGGCAAAGAAACACCAAAATTCATCATCGAATCAGATGCCACTATTGTTGCACCTTTGGTCTTTGCGATCATTTTGGACCAATAAGGCATGTAATTTTAATCATTTCCACAATCATACCACCCCTTCGGGGTTACAATTGTGTTACCCTGTTGGGGTTTGGGTGTGGTTTTTATTAAAATCCTAGAATTATGCCACCACTTCGGGGTTGGGAATCGTTTTTTGATTACAATTCTAGCATTATGTCACCCCGCTGGGGTTTTAGGGCAATTTTCTATGTTCTAGAATTATTCTACCCCTTAGGGGTTATAATTCTGTCTCTAGTATTATGCTTCCAGCATAATTACACCCCGTAGGGTTTAGAAATATGCCGCCCTGTTGGGGTTTGGGGTGGGGATTTAAAATCTTTTCTATAATTTTTCATCCCTCCGAGCTTTTTCCGTATAAACTACCTAATCCCGAAGGGATGAAAATATTCTAGATGAAATAATTAGGAATGATTCCATCAAAACCCTGAAAGGGTGGTCCGATTATTTTGGTGAATAATGAATAGTAGAAATGTCACCCCTTCAGGTTTGGAGGGGTGACATTTTTTTTAGGATTGTTA
>JBIIFN010000015.1:0-26400 GCA_044237325.1 Algoriphagus sp. | reverse complement strand
TTTTAGACAGGGCTTAGGAATCATTATTGGTTCCCTCACCGCCTTCTTACTTGGGCAGCTGATTGACGTATATGTGTTTCAAAAGCTACGGGCCGTAACGGGCCCAAAGATGATCTGGCTGCGTGCCACCGGATCTACGCTCGTGTCCCAGTTTATCGATTCTTTTGTGGTGCTAGGCATCGCCTTCTATGTCTTTGGCAACTGGAGCCTCCCCCAAATCGCTGCCGTGGGACTGATCAACTACTTGTACAAGTTTACCGTTGCTTTGGCACTTACGCCTGTACTCTATGCCGCTCATGTCCTGATTGACCGGTATTTGGGCAAAGATCTCGCTGAGAAGATGACGGAGGAAGCGACGGAGGACAAATCGTTTTTATGAGTATCAAGTAGCTAGTAGCAAGTATCAAGACCTAAAAATTGTACCATGTACAAAGTACAAAGTACCAAGATTTTCAAGTCGCTAGTATCAAGTAGCAAGTATCAAGACGGTTAAGAGCCGAGAGGCCTGCCTGCGGTAGGCAGGTTAGACTATATGTTGATGAGCTAAGTAGTCTGCTTATTGCTTAGTCGCCCGCTGTCCCCACTTCCGCATTCTCCACTCAGCGTTCGGTGTTCGACATTAATTAGATTTCGTATCTCGTATTTCGCCTGCCTGCCGCAGGCAGGTACCTCCTACTTGGTACTTAGTACATTGTACAACTTCCGCATTCTCCACTCAGCGTTCAGCATTCGACATTAATTAGATTTCGTATCTCGTATTTCGTACCTCCTACTTGGTACTTGGTATATTGTACAACTTCAGCATTCTACACTCAGCGTTCAGCATTCGACATTAGAAAAATGTCGTATTTCGTACCTCGTATTTCTATTTTTTTCTCCACCCCAACCAAATATATTTCGGGTTAATCCCCTGATTAGTCTAGTTTATTCTAAAAACTTCTGGCTGAGCCTTGGATACCAAATTTATTATACCTACTTTTGCATCGTCAATTTTGACAGAGCTATTTTTCGTGCCGTGAGTCCTTGCTGTTTCTTGTCTGGGATTTAGGATACCATGGCAAGAAAAACAAAGGACAATATTCATGGAAAACACAATCAAATTCTCAGACCTGGGGATTTCGGAAGAAATCTTGCGGGCAGTGGAAGAGATGGGCTATACCCAACCTTCCCCAATCCAACTACAAGCCATTCCCTTCGTTTTGCAAGGCCGCGATGTCATCGGGCAAGCACAAACAGGTACGGGCAAGACAGCCGCATTCGCCATTCCGATCATCGACTTGGTGGATCCTGACTTCATCAAGCCACAAGCAATCATCCTATGCCCTACCCGCGAACTAGCGGTTCAGGTAGAAGGCGAGATTCAAAAACTGGCCAAATACCACAGAAAAATCAGTTCTGTTGCCATCTACGGAGGCGAATCCATTGACAAGCAGATTCGTGTACTAAAGAAAGGCGTACAGATAGTCGTAGGTACTCCAGGACGTGTGCAAGATCACATCAACCGTGGCACCTTGAAACTGCAGGACGCAGGCATCATTGTTCTCGATGAGGCAGACGAAATGCTAGACATGGGCTTCAGAGACGATATCGAAGCAATCATCCAAGAGATGCCGGCAGAAAGACAGACTGTCTTTTTCTCCGCAACCATGGCCAAGCCTATCCTTGACTTGACTCGCAAGTACCAGAAAGATCCAGAAATCATCAAAGTCGCTAAAAACGAGCTGACGGTTTCTAAGATCGATCAGGTGTTTTACGAAGTAAAGCAATCCTTGAAGATGGAGCTTATGGCCCGTCTGATGAACCTCAACAACTATGCACTCAGCGTGGTGTTTTGTAACACCAAGCGCATGACTGACGAAGTGACCGAATCACTTGGCGCTCGTGGCATCCTTGCCGAAGCACTTCATGGTGACCTGTCTCAGGCACAGCGTGACAAGGTAATGGGCAAGTTCAGAAAAGGACTTTGCACCGTATTGGTAGCTACCGACGTAGCTGCTCGAGGGATTGACGTAGACAACGTAGAGGCGGTATTCAACTTTGATATCCCACTAGACGAAGAATATTACGTACACCGTATCGGAAGAACAGGCCGTGCCGGCAAATCCGGAACTGCCATCACGTTCATCACCGGTCGTAGAGAAGCCATGAAACTTAAGGATCTGGAGCGCTATACCAAGGCTCCAATCAACAAAATGACTCCTCCATCGGTGTCTGAGCTGGTAGACTTGAAAAAAACACAGCTGATCAAAGACGTATACCGTGTGTTGGCAAAAGAAGAGGATACCTCTTTGTTTGAAGCCACCATCGCACAAATGTTGGGCGAAGGCCTGACACAAGAACAAATCTCCCTAGGCCTACTTAAGATGGTCATGGGCGACACTGTAAAAGAAATGAAGGACCAGGACTTCGGCATCGAAGCACCAGCCTACGGTGACCGTAGAAGAGAAGGCGGACGCGAAGGTGGACGTGAGTCTAGATACGGAGATCGAAGAGAAGGTGGACGTGGCGAACGCTATGGCGACCGAAGAGAAGCCCCAAGAGGTGGTGAGCGCTTTGGAGATCGAAGAGAAGCCCCTAGCCGCGGCGGTGATCGCTTTGAGCGAGGCAGCCGTTTTAGCGACCGCAAAGAAGGACAAGGACCTAGAGATTTTGCTCCCCGTGCAGAGCGTGCGCGCGACGAGAACATGACTCGTTTGTTTTTGAACCTAGGTAAAAAAGACTTTATCCGTCCCGCCGACATCGTTGGGGCCATTGCAGGTGAGTCTGGCCTAACTGGCAAAAGCATCGGAGGCATTGACATCTTTGACAACTTCTCCTTCGTCGATGTACCGCACAAGGATGCAGAGCACGTAGTACGCGTGATGAAAAACAATACCATCAAAGGAAGAACTGTTAGCATGGAGATCTCCAAGGGCTAATTCCCAAAGATTAATTCAACTAAAAAAGCACATTTCGAAAGGAATGTGCTTTTTTTATTTAAACCTGATTTTTTAGCTATATATCATGATGAAAACAGCAAACTAGTCTGCAGAGAGCTACCTATTTTATTGGCAGTCTTATCGAATTAATCGACCTTGGCCTGTGGTTCAAGAAATCTTTTTTTTATAGCCAAGAACGAAAATTGAATGAAAATGATTTTGGTATCCTTATTTCCCATAAGGAAAGAATTTGTAAAAAATTCATCCAATCAAGAACAATTTCTTCCAAAACATTGGTATGCAAGCCTAAAAATTTAACGAGACCTGAAACATTGTGCTTAGCTGATACCAATTTCAAGATTATGGCTGGCGGAATTTACTTAAGGACCATCATGGTTAATCTCTTCCACAAGCATTAAGATGTTGCTTTTAGTGTCAAATATCATTTGTACATAGCTATAATGTTCTGAGAACTGATCGCATTTCAGAGGGAATGATTCACCAAATTGGTAGGAACTGGCCATGTCAATTGAAATCGCAGCATTGGGGCGGGAGAACTGATAAATATCATGCAGGCCAATTCTTTTTGGTGAAATAGTCTGAATACCTATGGGGTCGACGGCACTTTTAATCTCGTTATTCATTATATTAAAATAATATGAGTCCATTTTGGAGGTGTCGATTCTTTCAAACTTGAATTGCTTCATTAGTTCTATTCTATCTGCGGGACTCAGCTGGATGAATGCAACTAGCTCCATTTCGTCTTCATTGTAAAAAGCGTGCAAAAGATCGCCCTTGGCAATGCCACGTTCATTTAATGACTTTAATGTGGTATTGCATGAAGAGATGAAATCTATGTGCGTAAAGAATTTTGCTTTGTCCGTAACTGGGATAATTTTATGAGGAATAGTTGGAATGAATATGATCATTATTGTAATAAAGGACACCCCAAAAGATGCAATCATGGATTTCTTGAAATAATCCGTATTTGTCCCCTCTACGGAATTCAATAACTTCTGGTTAAGCGCATTAATTCCAAATAGGACTGCAAGGATTAGCAAAGTCACCAAGATTCGCGTGATCATACTGTCGGGCAAAATCGACAAAGTGATAAAAGAACCAATTATGGCTAAAGTCCAAAATATCGATATCCACCAGGTCTTCTTTAATGTTTTTAGAAAGCCATTGTGCAATGGCTTCAATAGAAAAAATTGTACAAAATGGTTGAAAGTGAGAAACAAAAGGGATGGGATGAAAACTAGGAGGATCAAACCAAAAAACACAACTGCTAATTCCATATAAGCGCTTTTAATTTATTTGACATTGCTTGATATTTAGGCTTCTCAAAGTTTGATTTTTTTTATTTAGGTTATCAATTAAAGTTGAGAATTTAATTTTTATAATGCCTATCAGTATAAATGTAAAATTTTTTCTTAAAAAATTGTTGTTTTCTTCTTTTTAGGGATTTGTGTTTAATTAATATTATTTTCTGTAGGATTAATTTTTACTTTCCTTACACCGCACCTGAATAATCTTTTTTATCCAACCTTAGCAAAGCGGAATCATAATGAAACAATCCAAATTACCTATATGAGTAAAGGCTAAATGAAGCATTACCAATACAAATAGTCCTTTTTTCATTTTCTATTGCAATTAAAAAATCAATTTACCACAACCTCACTTTTCAGCAAAATTAATCGCATTAAGTTTTCTAAATGCCCATAAAGTATAATACTTAGTCATCAAATTCATGTAATCCCCTAAAAAACCCCAATCTGAAGCCTAGTCCATTTCATTTACCCGTTTGTTTTTTTTCACATTTCTTCCCGAAATGTGCTTTTTTTGTGTCGTACTTGTTTCCATTCTAGCATGCAGCTTTTTTTTCAGGACCACATCAGCTCCCCCACCACCTTCTTAACGGAGGAGGAATCCAAGCACCTCGTACGGGTGCTACGAAAGAAGCAAGGTGACCAAATCCACCTCACGGATGGCAAAGGAAGCCTCTACACCTGCGTAGTGGCCAATGCTGATCCCAAAAAAGCCAGCCTCACCATCCTCTCCACCCAGCAAGCAGCGGAGGATCCCTTCCACCTGCACCTGGCGATAGCCCCTACCAAAAGTCCCGACCGCATGGAATGGATGGTGGAAAAAATAACGGAGATCGGATTTCACGAGCTCAGCCTCCTGGATAGCATGAACGGGGAACGGAGCTTCCTAAAAATCGATCGCCTTCAAAAGAAAATCATTTCGGCCTGCAAGCAAAGCATCAAGTGGCGTACCCCAACAGTACACCCCACTCGCAAATTCTCAGAGCTGGTGCAAGACCCTGCTTTCGCAGGCTACCAGAAGTTTATCGCCTACGTAGACGAGCACCACAACCACCACCTGCTAGACCTGGCCAAACCCGGACAAAAGTACCTTGTGCTCATCGGTCCAGAGGGAGATTTTGACTCCAGCGAAATTCACATGGCACTAGAAAAAGGCTTTCGGGCTGTTTCCCTTGGCAAAAGTCGCCTGCGCACCGAAACTGCCGGTTTGGCTGCCGTGCAGATGCTACAAACCCTCAACCGCTAAGAAATCTGCATTCTAAAGATCTTCCTCTTAAGCTAGGAAGCAACCAAAATCAGCCGCTACCTGGCTCTCCAAAATGCTGTGTTCCTGACTTTTGAAAAAAAGGATTGAAGTGTTGCATGAAGTCAAAAAGGAATTCCTTATTTTGGTCTATCTTTTTCATTCTCCCTGAGCGGAGCCTTGGCTGAAGACTGAACTACCAAACAAAACCTGCAGTGCCTTACAAAGAGCGAGAAATAGAGAAAAAATACTTTTCCATCGGGGAAGTCGCCGAGCAATTTAAGGTGGCCGCCTCCCTCATTCGCTACTGGGAAGGGGAGTTTGACATCATCCGACCCAAAAAGGACAAAAAAGGCAATCGCCGCTACACCAAAGACGATATCCAAAAGATTCGCTACGTGTACCACCTGGTCAAAGAAAAGGGATATACCCTTCAAGGCGCACAGGAAGTGATTGCCTCTGGAAAAAAGCAGGGATTTGATAAAGTAGCAGCAGTTCAAAAACTTCAGGAAATCAAGGATTTTTTAATCAACCTGAAGCATGAACTCAAAACCCGAACCGACTCCTGAGGAAAAACGGTACTTCGTTGCATTAGCCCTAGCACCTAAGGTAGGTCCCGTACTTTTTAAAGCCATACTGGCCTATGCTGGTTCTGCCGAAGCATTCTTCACACTCACCCCAGGTAAAGCTGCCAAAATCCCGCGCATCGGTCAAAAACTGCTCTCACTTCGCAACGAACAAGCTTCCCTGCTTCGCCGTGCAGACCAGCTGCTTGAAAACCAAGAAAAAAAAGGCTACCGTCTCCTCACCACCTTAGATACCCACTTTCCAAAGCGGCTGAAAGCCATCGCAGATGGACCATCCCTACTCTTCACCCAAGGTACTGGCGACCTAAACATTCCTCATACCGTGGGCATTGTGGGCACCCGAAGTGCCACCACCTATGGCAAGGCCATCACCAAGAAAATCTTGGAAGACCTCCTTCCCTACCAACCGGCCATCGTATCGGGACTTGCCTATGGAATCGACATCGAAGCGCACCGAATCGCCCTGCAACTTGGACTGCCCACCTTTGCCATCTTAGGTGGTCCCCTCAGTCCTATCTACCCAGCAGCGCATGCGGGAGTAGCCGAACAAATAAAATTAGCGCAGGGGGCCTTGATCTCAGAGTATGAACCAGGAAGCAGCCTACTACCGGGAAATTTTCCCGCCCGAAATCGAATCATCGCCGCCCTATCCGATGCGCTAATCGTAGTCGAAGCCGCAAAGAAAGGGGGTGCTTTGATCACCGCCGAACTCGCATTTGGCTACCAAAAAGAGGTGTTTGCCGTACCTGGTAACTTACAATCTACCTTTTCCGAAGGGTGCAACCAGCTGATCAAACGCATGAAAGCCTCCATCTACACAGGACCAGAGGATCTTGCACAAGCGCTGCACTGGACCAAGCCAGGAGAAGCTCGCTCAAGCAACCCAGCAATTGATTTTTCGGAAAGAGAAGCCTCGGAAAAAGCGATTTTGATCCACCTGCAGGTGCAAGGCCCTTCGGAAATCGACCAGCTGGCCTATGCTACTGCCCTACCACTCGGCACATTGGCTTCCAAACTATTGGCCTTGGAATTTGAGGGAATCGTAAAATCCTTACCCGGAAAAAAATTCAAACTACTGAGTTAGTAGCTGCTGAAAACACGAGTGCCTTCTTACTTTTCTTTACCCTTACGGATAAGTTTGGGGTAGTACCATATATAAAAACCACTGATTGCCAGCAGGATAAGCCCAATGGATACCAAGGTGGAATAAGTAAGCTTGGCCCCTTCGCCACGCGAAGTATAATAATCAAGGATGCTCCCGTCATGCACTTTTTCAATCCAGTCCGAGTGCCTAGTACCCACAGACAGCACCTCGCCTGTATAGCCATCAACCTGCACCTCTGTAAAGTGGGTTTGGAAGGTGATCTTGGCAGTACCCTTGTCCGGTCGAATGTCAATGCGGTCGACAGTGGTCTCTTTGCCCAATTTTTTCATTTCCTCCTCCCCGATGCGTTGCATCTCAGAAGGTAGGATCCAGGTGCCATTTTGTACTTTGGTTTCTAGGGTAGGTGGCAAAAGTTCCGCTTTCTTTTTCCAAGCTAGCAAAATGGACGTCACACCAATCACCAAAAAAAAGACAATCAAGGGAATACCCATCCACCGGTGCAGCCTTCGCAGGCTACGGGTACGTTGTGCTTGAGTTTTACTGATTGAATTGGACATGGTAATTAGCCGTACTGGCTCGCAACAATTGCAAAACAGTAAGTAGTTGCCAAGATAAAGAAAATTCAAAAAGGGAGCCCTGCATTTGGGAGGAATGGCAAGCAATTACAGTTGACAGCCTTCCTATTTTTTTCTAGATAGTAAGTTACCTAGCAGATGAAACCGCACAAAAAAGGGCCCGAAGGCCCTTTTTTAGCAAAGCTATATTGTCTTAGAAGATTTCTTTAGCCACTTTATAGGTAGCATCTGCCTTACTCATCGTGTAGAAGTGTAGGGAAGGAACTTTCGCTGCCATCAATTCTTTGCACTGCTGTATGGACCAAGCAATGCCCACCTCTTTTACTTGGGCGTTGGTGGTGCAGCGCATAAGCGCGTCGGTCAAGTCATCTGGAAAGTCCAAGAAGAACGAGCGTGGTAAGGTAGTGATCTGCCCAAGTGAAGTGATGGGCTTGATACCAGGAATGATGGGCACGTCGATGCCAGCCTCCCTAACTTTCGCGACAAAGTCGAAGTACTTCTGGTTGTCAAAAAACATCTGTGTCACGATAAAGCTCGCCCCATTAGCTACTTTTTCTTTCAAGTAGTTTAAGTCAAACTTAAGGCTTGGCGCCTCAAAGTGCTTTTCAGGATAACCCGCTACGCCCACACAAAAATCGGTTTGGAAGCTTGGCTCGGTTTCTTCATGCAGGTACTTGCCCTGGTTCATGTTGACCACCTGGGCGACCAACTCACTTGCGTAGGAATGGCCATTAGGCTCCGCGACAAAGCGCTCAGACTTCGGGGCATCTCCACGCAAGGCTAGGACATTTTCCACGCCAATAAAATCAAGGTCAATCAACAAATTCTCTGTTTCCTCCTTGGTAAAGCCCCCACAAAGAACGTGCGGTACTGCATCCACGTCAAATCGGTTCATCAAAGCAGCACAGATACCCACTGTTCCCGGGCGTTTTTTGGTGCTTATCTTTTCCAATAGCCCGTTGGGATGCTTCTTGTAGATGTACTCCTCCCGGTGGTAGGTTACGTCCACAAAAGGTGGCTTAAACTCCATCAAAGGGGAAATACCCTCCAAGAGCTCCTTCAAACTTTGCCCTTTTAGTGGAGGAAGGATTTCGAAGGAAAAGAGGGTTCCTTTGGCGTTTTTTATATGCTCAGTGATTTTCATAGCGATGCGTTCACAAGTGAGGGTGAAGATGTGGTTGATGGGCTATAAGCCAAGTTGGGCGATAACAAACGTTCAGCAGCCTCGAGGGTAATCCCTTTTCTCTCTGCATAGCTTGCCACCTGATCTTGTCCGATTTTGCCCAATCCAAAGTAGCTGCTTTCCGGATGCGCAAAGAAAAATCCCGATACAGAGCTCGTAGGATACATGGCGTAGCTGGAGGTTAACGTGATACCTACCGTATTTTCAAGGTCGAGTAACTCGCCAATGGTCACCTTTTCGGAGTGCTCAGGGCAAGCTGGGTAGCCCGGTGCTGGGCGGATGCCGGCATACTCCTCGCTGATCAGCGCATCGTTGGCCAGCTGCTCCCCAGGGGCATAGCCCCAGAGTTCCTTTCGTGTCAGTTCGTGTAGGTATTCGGTTGCCGCCTCTGCCAATCTATCGGCCAAGGCCTTAAACAAGATGTCGTTGTAATCGTCCTGTGCAGCTTGGAATTCGGCCAGCTTGGTTTCCATACCGAGCCCGGAGGTAACGGCAAAGCAACCCAAGTAGTCCACCTGCTCAGGGTGTAAGTAGTCGACCAGGGAGCGGTTGGGCACCCCTTTTCCTTTTTTGCCCTGCTGTCTCAAGAAGTGAAACTTGGCAATAGCCTCTCCTTTTTCGTTCAGCACGTGGGCATCATCGCCTTCACGCTGCACGGGAAGTAAGGAGCAAACTGCCTTAGCAGAAATCCATTTTTCTTTGATCAAGGTATCCAGCATAGCTTCTGCGTCTGCAAAAAGGCGGGTAGCCTCTTCACCAACCACAGGATCGGCCAATATCTTTGGGTACTTGCCACTTAGCATCCAGGTACTGAAAAACGGCGTCCAGTCGATGTACTTTCTCAAAATGGAAAGGTCTAGGTCCTCAATCACCGTTCTACCCAATACCTTTGGCTTCACAGGAGTAATTCCCGCCCATTCGATCGGCACTGGATTGGCCTTGGCCTCTTCGTAAGAAATCAACTGCTTTACTGCCTGCTTGGCTTCGTGCTCTTCCCGCAAGGCCTTGTAGGTTGCCTTGAGATTGATGCGGTAGCTTTCGCTAGTTTCTGGAGAAATAGACTCCCCGGCAATCGGAACCGACTTACTCGCATCAGTGACGTGGATGACACAACCAGAATACATCGGGTCGATTTTCACCGCCGTGTGAATTCTGGACGTAGTAGCTCCACCAATAAGCAAAGGAATTGTTAATCCTTGGCGCTCCATTTCGGAAGCTACATTGACCATTTCGTCAAGGGACGGGGTGATCAATCCGCTCAAACCGATGATGTCGACCTTATTTTTGATGGCTTCATCGATGATTTTTTGGGCATCCACCATCACACCAAGGTCGATGATTTGGTAGCTATTACAGGCCAAAACTACGCCAACGATGTTTTTACCGATATCGTGTACATCGCCCTTGACAGTGGCCAAGAGGATTTTCTTCAAGGAAGAGGCTTCTTGCCCTTCCTCCGGCAGCGGCATGAAAGGCTCGAGGTAGGCCACGGCTTTTTTCATCACACGGGCAGACTTCACTACTTGAGGAAGGAACATTTTTCCTTCACCAAACAAGTCACCCACCACATTCATGCCATCCATCAGCGGGCCTTCAATCACTTTCAGCGGGTTGAGTAGCTCCAAGCGAGCCTCCTCGGTATCTTCTAGGATATGGTCCAAAATCCCCTTCACCAAGGCATGTTCGATGCGCTTGGCTACAGGAGCTGATCTCCAAGCCTCGTTGACTACTTCTTTTTTGTCTGCAGACTTCACCGTCTCTGCAAAGTCAAGCAAGCGCTCGGTGGCATCTTCACGACGATCAAACAAGACGTCTTCTACTCGCTCCAATAGGTCCTTGGCAATGTCGTCATATACTTCGAGCATGCTAGGATTGACAATACCCATGTCCATGCCGTGTTGGATGGCATGATAGAGGAAAGCGGCATGCATGGCTTCCCGCACGGGATCGTTTCCACGAAACGAGAAAGACACGTTGCTCACCCCACCACTGACTTTGGCGCCCGGAAGATTGGCTTTGATCCACTTTGTCGCTAGGAAAAAGTCTACTGCATTTTTGCGGTGCTCCTCCATGCCCGTTGCAACGGGGAAGATATTTGGATCAAAAATAATGTCCTGTGGGTTAAACTTTACTTGATCCACAAGCACTCTATAGCTTCGCTCACAGATTTCTATGCGTCGATCATAGGTGTCGGCCTGGCCTTTTTCGTCAAAAGCCATTACCACCACGGCGGCACCAAATTTCTTGATGGTTTTGGCCTGCTGGATAAATTCTTCCTCCCCATTTTTTAGGGAGATGGAGTTAACAATCCCTTTACCTTGCACGCACTTCAAGCCAGCAAGGATGATACTCCACTTGGAGCTATCAATCATGATGGGAATACGGCTAATCTCTGGCTCGGAAGCGATCAAGTTGAGGAAGCGAACCATCGCAAACTCCCCATCAAGCATCCCTTCATCCATACAGACGTCGATTACCTGAGCACCACCTCGTACTTGATCGAGGGCAATATCCAGCGCATCGTCGTACTGTCCATTGAGGATCAGTCGCGCAAATTTTTTGGAGCCGGTGATATTGGTTCGCTCACCGATATTGACAAAATTGATAGTAGGTGAAAATACCAAAGGCTCAAGCCCTGATAGTTTCATATAGTCTAACTTAGGCATGTTGCTCCTCCTCTTCTGTAACTGTCTTGATTTTTCGCGGGGCAAATTCCGCAGCCATGTTGGCAAGTGCGCGGATATGATCGGGTGTGGTACCGCAGCAGCCGCCAAGGATATTGAGCATTCCTTCTTTCAAAAAGCTGCGTACTTGATCGGCCATTTCGTTGGCACCTTGATCGTAGGCTCCAAATTCGTTGGGAAGCCCTGCGTTGGGGTATGCGGACACATAAAATGGTGCTTCTTGAGCCAATACCTTCAGGTAAGGACGCAACTCTTTGGCCCCTAGGGCACAGTTGAGGCCTACTGAAAATAGCGGCACGTGTGATACAGAAATCAAAAATGCTTCAGTAGTCTGCCCAGAAAGGGTTCTACCTGACGCATCGGTAATTGTTCCCGAGATCATGATGGGAATGCCACCTTCTCTCGCATCTAAAGGAATGTTTCGCTCCTCATACACTTCTTGTATTGCATACAATGCCGCTTTGGCATTGAGTGTATCGAAAATGGTTTCTACTAGAATTAGGTCTGAACCCCCATCCAACAAGCCCCTTACCTGCTCGGCATAGGCTTCGGCAAGTTGATCGAAGGTGATGGCCCGGTACCCCGGATCGTTGACGTCTGGAGAAAGGGAAGCAGTACGGTTGGTCGGGCCCATGGCACCGGCCACAAAGCGAGGCCTCTCGGGATGCGAAGCGGTGTAGGCATCTGCTACCTCGCGCGCAATCTTTGCTGATTCAAAATTAATCGCATAGGCCAGGTGTGCTAATCCATAATCCTCCTGTGCAATGGTGGTACCAGAAAAAGTATTGGTTTCGATGATGTCAGCACCTGCGTCTAGGTACTCCAAATGAATGGCTCGAATAATGTCTGGGCGGCTTAGTGACAGTAAATCATTATTGCCTTTTAGGGACTTAGGATGGTCCTTTAGAGCTGCTGTTCGAAAGTCATCTTCGGTAAGGGTGTAACGTTGGATCATGGTGCCCATGGCACCATCGAGGATCAAAATCCTATTTTCTACTGCTCGGAGCAGGAGTTCCGTTCTGTTTTGTCTCATGGTAGGGTGCGTTAAAAAAACTAATCGAGCAAAACACGGAGAAAAAGTAAAGTACTTGTTCTTCTCATCTATTCTTGGCGTATCCAAGAGGGGAGTTAGCACCTTGATTACAGGTTGCTAAGACGTCGTAGGGCCCATCCCTCGGTCTTTCTCGATAAGTTGACGCAAAAGTAAGGATAAGTGGATAAAAAACAAGCGTTTTCACGCAAAAATGACCATCAACGGGGCCACCAATTAAAAAAACACAGTGAATCACTTAGGGCCTCACGCCTATTCCAAAGGAAACAAAGGGGCCTGACTGGTAGCCATTCATTGATAGCCCCCCTAGTTTATAGCCTGGGAAAGCGGCTTCATATCCAGCGGTAGCAGTGAAGAGCAGGTCAAAAAACTTGCTTTTGGTCATCGGAAGGCCGTATTCAAGGAGAATCTCGGGCTTAAGGAAGATGCCACTGTTTTTCAAGTAGCCATCGTGTTTTCTCTTGTTTTGATCAAGCAAAGTCGGGAAATCCGGCTTTTGGTCTTTAATCAAGGAATAACGCAGATTACCATAAGCGAGTCCCCCGAGGGCACCAATGCCAAAGTTTTTGTATTGAAAAAACTTCTTCCCTAGGTTGGCATATACCCTTAAACTATTGAGGCTATGGCTTTGGGTAGCACTCGCTTTTCCTTTCATGGATAGGCTAAACACATCCATACCGTACAAAATGCCGTCCGTCTCCCCTAAAATCCGTAACCCTATATTTGTCGGCCGTCCTTCCAAAGGCAGGTAGCCTTTTTCACGTAGTGCAGCATTGAAGCGATCGGGTTGCGAAAAATGGATACCACGAATCAAGGAAACGCCCAAGGTAGCATCCTTGTAGAAGAAGTTCCGGTCGGGTAGTGAGATGCCTGTACCAATTCTAAAAAAAGCACCTGCCTGGGCATTGTCAAAAGAGATGCCATTCATGGCCCAACTCTCCTCAAAGGGGCTAAAGGAATAGCCTGCTTTGGCCACCACTTCTAGGGCCTCTTTCCTGTTGGGAATGGGAAAATCGTAAGAAAGCTGAAAGCCAATCTCAGTTAAAAAATCACCAAAATAGGCACTCCCCTTTTGTATGTCATTTTTCCGAAGGATAAAACCTTGGGCTGGGTCGTTTAGGAAGGCAGATAAGTCTTTCGAGGAGCCGCGGGGAAGCATCTCAAAATTGAGGTAACCCATTCCAAGTGATAGGTAATGGATAAGTTGAAACTTCCCCTCCTCGGTGAGCGAATAGCCAAAGTTGACAAATGCCCGGGAAGCGCGGTAGTTGATGCGGTAGCCTTCCAGATCTGCTGGACGGCCTTGGTGCTGGGAAAGCTCCAAACCTAGGATAAAATCATTCACTCGAGCCTGGTAGCCTAAGCCATAGGAGCGGTAGCGGTTTTGTAAGGGTGCATGGCCTCCCGCCTTTAAGAGGTCATTGAACTGACTCAGGTTTGCACCCGAGGTGCCAGTATAGACATATACCGAAGACCTATTTTGCAGCAGCCCTTGGGCCTGCAGGGAGCAGGTCCAAAAAAACAGAAGAACAAAAAGGCTGAGTTGGCTGCGCTGCATGGGTTGTCCCAGTTGGGAAAGCTAAAATTAAGAGTAAAACCGGACTAATACCGCATGGTAAAGGTCGGGATTAAGCCCTTTTTTTTCTAGGCATAGGGATCATGGAGACTACAGGTTAGGTTAAGTAACAAGAGCGATTAAATTAGATAAACCTTTTTTGAAGGGACACGTTTTTTCCTTTTGTTTACTAAACTAAAATAGACAAATCATGATCCTATCTACCACCTCCACGCTTGAAGGCCATCCAATTGAAAAATATTTAGGCATCGTTTCTGGAGAAACGATTATTGGTGCTAACATCTTCAAAGATTTTTTTGCAAGCATCACCGACATTGTGGGAGGAAGATCGGGAGCCTACGAGCAGGTTCTCCGGGAAGCCAAATCCACGGCCATGGCTGAAATGGAGATGCAAGCAAGACAGCTCGGAGCGAATGCCATTTTGGGCATAGACCTCGATTACGAAACCATCCGAGAAGGCATGCTCATGGTCACTGTCAGTGGTACTGCAGTGAAAGTATACTCTTGAGCGAGCAATAAAAGAGAATTACTGGCTTGACATCCACTGCATAATCAAGCCGCTGATATACGCCCCATAGGTACCCAGCGCATAGCCTAGCACCGCCAAAAGCACCCCCACGGAAGCCAAAGAAGCATCAAAGGCGCTCGCCACGATGGGCGCAGAAGCTGCACCTCCTATATTGGCCTGGGAACCCACGGCAACATAAAAGAAGGGAGCTTTAATCAGCCAAGCAACGAAAATCATCAGGGAAATGTGAAACAGAATCCAAATAATTCCTATCAAAAATAGAATGGGATTATCTAGAACAGCCGCTAAGTCCATTTGCATCCCAATTGTAGCTACCATGACGTATAGGAGAACTGAACCCAAACGGGAAGCGCCAACTCCTTCCAAATGCCTGGCCTTGGTAAAGGATAGCACCAAACCCAGCGCAGTTGCAATGACCACAATCCAGAAAAATGCCGAATTCAAGGAATATTGGTTCCATTCCGGGTGATTGGTCTCAAACCAGGGAGCCAAGAAATCAGCAGCGTAGTGCGAAAGGCCCGTTACCCCAAACCCAATTCCGAGAATAACTAAAATGTCTGTTAAGCTGGGAATAGCAATACTAGCCTCTCTCGCTTTCGCAATCCGGTCTCTGAGTTCATAAATAGCCGAAGTATCAGCTTTAAGGAACTTATCGATTTTTTCTGGTTTGGCTGCCCAATACAACAAAATGGCCATCCAAAAATTGGCCACCAACACGTCTACCGCAATCATCTGACCAAACAAGACTGGGCTTGCACCAAAGACCTCCAACATGGCAGTTTGGTTTGCTCCTCCCCCAATCCAACTCCCAGCAATCGTGGAAAGACCGCGCCAAATTTCATCTGGGCCAGTTCCCGAATAAAGATCAGGTTGTATCCATCCTACAATCAGTAGCGCAACAGGGCCACCAAATACAATCCCTACCGTACCGGCAAGGAACATCGTTAAAGCCTTAGGCCCAAGTCGAAGGATGCCTTTTAGGTCTACACTGATGGTAAACAAGACCAGTGAGGCGGGCAGCAAATAGCGAGAGGCAACTTTGTACAGGTTGGAGGACTCCCCAGAGATCAGCCCCGTAGAATTGAAAACAGCGGGAATAAAGTAGCAGAGCAGCACCGTGGGCACGTAAGTATAAAACTTGACCCAAAAGGGATGCTTGCTGGCCGAAGAAGCAAAAATAAAGGCTAGTGTTGCCATCAACAGGCCAAACACCACAGCATCATTGGTCAATAAGGGAGTGTTACTTTCTTCCATGGGTCTACGTTATTCCGCACAACAATACCAACAATTGTTCAAAAAGACCACCCATTATGGGGTATTTTGCTCCAAAAGCTGCAAGAGCTCGCTTAGTATCATGGCTGTTGCCCCCCAAACTACCTCCCCATCCAGGGCAAAGTAGGGTGTTTCCAAGTGCCGCCCTTCCCCTATCGGTACCAAGGTTCGTTGCCGTATCTGCGGATGACCTATCATCGACATGGCTGTAGGGATAATCCGCTCTACTTCCCGTGCCTCAGGAACAAATCGTGGGGTTTCATTCAAAAATCCAAGTACTGGAGACACCAGAAAGTTGCTCGTGGGAATATACAAGTCGGTAAGCCTTCCAAGCACCTCCACCTTACTGGCGTCGATTCCAATCTCCTCCTCTGCTTCACGAAGGGCCGTGAACACGAGGTCAGGATCACTGGGCTCGACCTTTCCTCCCGGAAAACTCACCTGCCCACTGTGTGCTCCGGGGTAACTTGGCCGCTTGATCAAGGGGAAAAATACACCCGATGCTTCTGGATAAAAGAGCAGCAAAACCGCACTTTTTTTAGCCGTTGCTGGCGCATCCAACGAAAATCGACGCCAATCCACGGGGAGCGGAGACATCTTCAGTTGCGCCTCCCTGCCCGGAAGATCCTGGGCAAGCGCCTGTTGCAGCAGTATGCGTAGCTGATCTAAATTCATCCTATATAGAGCGCGGAAAATCGGTCCATGGCGATTGTATTGAGATAGCCGGGAGTAAATAAATCAGAAAGCACTTCGTGCAAATAAACCAAGGCATTGGGTGGGTGCATATACCTGAATTGATGGCTCAAGCTACGTTGGACGGTTAAAAAATCAAAGCGGTCAAACCTATAACCATCTACTTCGGGGTGGGCTAAAAATTAAAAAAGGCCGAAATACGATTTCGACCTTTTCCTGCTCTCAAACCTATTAAACCTATTGTTGCAATTCAGTGTATGAACGCAAGTCAAAAGTATAAAATGTTTTTTTCTCTTCAAACAATCGATTGCGAAAAATTTTCAAAATTATATTCGGTAAGTATTTTTCGGCCGAATTAGCGTTACAAACTGAAAATGGTCTGCCAAGGAATCAGTAATTTATACTTAAATAAAACCAGTCTACCCTCCTTTTTCGCAAAAGAAAAGAGCTTCAGCAGGTCAAGGAACTGAGTCGCTATCGGTAGCTTTGGGCTTACATTTTTCTGATTATCCTCTTTGATTCCAGTAACGAAAGAAAATAAAGATTGAAGTTCATTTAGGTGAGCTGTGGACTGTGGACAGTCGTCTGCCTGTGGGCCGAGGCCTATCGACGATTATCCGCAGTAATTCATACAAATCTTATCCCATTGGGATAATTGCGGATAATCATTTACTTTTTAATTTATTGATGAAGACAGCCCTACTTTTTTGCTGTTGCATGCTCTTTTTCTACCCTGCACCAGCTCAATCCGAGCTATCCACACAAGCCTTTGGCGCCAAAAGTCAAGGGATGGGCAGTGGCAAGCTTTTCCACCAGGATGCCTGGTCCCTTTTCAATAATATAGGATCCCTCGACCGTGCGCCCAGCTCCCAAATCGCCAGCAGCATCGACCAGCGCTTTGGCCTTCCTGAACTGAGCACAGTCGCGTTGAGCGGCCTTATCAAAGGAGAGGCCGGGAGCTTGGGCCTCGGCATCGCACGCTATGGTGGTGCGCTTTTCAACCAACACCTACTCGGTATCGGGATATCCACCACCCGTGGCATCCTCAGTTTTGGAGGTAAAGTCGACTGGATGCAAACCCAAATCGAAGGGTTTGGTACCGGAAATGCCTTTCTATTTTCATTTGGTGGCATCGCCGAATTGGGCCCTAAATTTTTCTTGGGCTCCCATTTTTCCAACCTCAACCAAGCCAAACTCAGCAGAAACTCCAATCAACAGCTGCCCACACTCATGCAACTAGGATTGAGCTACCTGCCTTCCAAAAACCTGGTTTTTCAGGCCGAACTAGAAAAAGACCTTGATGCCTCACCTAGCCTAAAAATTGGGCTTCAATACCAACTCGAAGACTGGATTTACCTCAGAACAGGCCTCCACAGCCAACCTTCCCGCTTGAGCTTTGGCCTCGGCCTACAAAAAAAGTGGATCGGACTCGACTACGCCTACGGCCAAAATTCCGCACTTGGCAGTACCCACCACCTATCGCTTTACCTCAACCGCTAGGTCATGAGAGTACTGCTTTTGATCCTAGTCCTGATCCTACTTTCTCTTCAAGCCATGGCACAGGAAAAAGAAAAACCGACCATCGACTTGCAACACTTTATTGAGCGACTATTTCCCCTCCAAGAGGAAGAGATTGACTACGAGGCGATCTACGAGCTGCTGCTCGAACTCTACCAAAGCCCGCTGGACCTCAACCGGGCCACGGCAGAAGAGCTGCTCGCTACCTACCTTCTCTCTCCAGCACAGATACAATCCCTACTGGCCTATCGAAGCCAGCAGGGTGATTTCCTCTCTATCTACGAGCTACAAGCGATTCCCGAAATCGACGCCTACACGCTGGAAAACCTCCTTCCCTTTCTGGCCGTCTACGACAAAGGCGCACATGGCAAGCCCTTTTTGACCCGACTGAAAGAAGAAGAAAATGCTTTTTTGCTCATTAGGCACCGCCGCACCTGGGAACTTCGAAAGGGATTTGCGCCAAGCGATACCAGTAAAAATGCATCTTCTCGCTACTTAGGTGGTCCCAACGACCTCTTTCTTCGATTTAGGATCCAACACGCACGTGACTTTAGCCTGGGCCTAACGCTAGAAAAGGACCCCGGAGAGGCATTTTCCTGGGACCCTAAAACACGCCGCTATGGATTCAACTTCGTTTCTTTTCACCACACGCGCTACGCCGTAGGCAAATGGAAAACCATCACAGGGGGTGATTTTCAAGCCAGCTTTGGCCAGGGCCTGGTCTTTGGCGCCGGCTATACCTTTGGCAAAGGGGCCGAAACTGTCCCTACCGTGCGCCGCAGTAGCCTGGGACTACTTCCCTACACCGCTGGCGTAGAAGGGGGATTTTTTCGAGGGTTGGGACTTACTCGCCAAGAGAAACACTGGCAAAGCAGCCTCTTCTTTTCCTCTGTTGATAGAGATGCGCGACTGAGTTTAGCGGTAGATTCCCTCGAGGATCAACAGGCCTTCATCAGCAGCCTGCCCCAAGCGGGCCTCCACCGCAGCCGCAGCGAGCTCGCAACCAAAAACCAAGTACGCGTAACCTCCCTAGGTGCAAACATTCACCTTGCGCCTGCTTCTCGCAACTGGTCGGCTGGAGTCAATGTCCTCCACACCGAACTTAGCCATCCTTGGATCCGGAGACCTACACGTTACAACCAGTTTGAGTTTGCAGGAAAACGCAACCAAGTAATCAGCACCTACGGCAACTATACCTGGAAGAATAGCTTTCTCTTCGGGGAAACGGCCCTATCAAGCAGTGGAGGGCGAGGAACTGTACTTGGTCTCATCAGTAGCCTGAGCAAAACGGTGGATTTTTCCTTGCTGTGGAGACAGTACGACCGCAACTTCCATAGTTTTTATGCCACCGCCTTTTCTGAAAGTACCCGTCCCATCAACGAGCATGGGCTCTACCTTGGCCTGCAAATCAGGCCAACACCAAAGTTGAAACTAAATGCCTACTACGATTCCTTTTCCTTTCCATGGCTAAAATTTCGTGCCTATGCGCCCTCCAAAGGCTTTGAATGGCTTGGCCGACTGAGTTACCAGCCCAGCAAGACTTTATTGACCTTTGTTCAATTCAGGCAAGAATCCAAAGATCGCAACAGTAGCGAAACACAAACAGCAGCGCCAAGCTATCAACTTAGCCCCCTCTTAAAGTCCAACCTCACGGCCAGCCTAGAGCTTGAACTGCCTCCCAGTATTCAGCTCCGCAGCCGCGTCCTGTGGAACCAGGTCGTTTGGGAAGGGGAAAAGACGCTAGGCTGGATGCTCCTACAGGAGGTTTCCTACCGGAAAAACAAGTGGAAATTTACAGGAAGAGTGGCGCTATTTGATGCCCAAACCTTTGACAATAGGCTCTATGCCTACGAGCAAAATGCCATAGGAACCTTTGCCATCCCTTCCTTTGCAGGCAAAGGCAGTCGGCGCTACCTGCTGGCTACCGTAAAGCTCCATCCCAAGCTAACGGCCTACCTTCGTATTGCCCAAACCACCTACGCCAACCAAGAACAAATCAGCTCAGGCTTACAAGCCATCCAAGGGCCCAAACAAACGGACACGGTTTTTCTCCTTCGCTATGCACTCCAGTAATTTTTCCATTAATGGTAGGATTGCCTGCTTCGTTTTTGATAAATTGACAAAAAATAAGCACCGCTCATGAAAAACGTCTACTTAGTCCTTTTTCTCCTTGTCGCCTGGGTTCAGCCTAGCCTGCTTTCTGCACAAGATTTCTCCAAAATGATCCGGAAAGAAGGTTTTGTCCCTTTCTACCTGGATGAAGAAAAAGGAAAGATTTACTTAGAAATTTCATCACTTAATCAAGAGCTCCTGTATGTCAATGCCTTGACTGCTGGTATCGGCTCCAATGACATCGGATTGGATCGAGGGCAATTGGGAGATACACGAGTGGTGGAATTTCGTAAGGCTGGATCTAAAATCCTGATGGTGCATAAAAATTACGACTACCGAGCCTATACCAAAAACCCATACGAGGCCAAATCCATCCAAGATGCTTTTGCTCAATCCACGCTATGGGGATTTGACGTGGTAAAAACCGAAGGAAATACCCACCTCGTAGACGCAACTAACTTTTTTCTACAAGATGTACATGGAGTCAGTGAAACGCTTGCAAGGTCAAAACAAGGTAATTACAAAGTAGATCCAAGTCGTTCTGCTTTGTACTACCCCACTACCAAAAACTTCCCGAAGAACACAGAAGTAGAGGCTACCATCACGCTTACAGGAACAGGGGCAGGAGCAAATTTGCGTTCCGTGACCCCAAGTCCTGATGCAGTAACGGTCAGAATGAGGCATTCCTTTATTGAATTACCGGAGCTTTATGCAATGCGTGAATTTGATCCCCGTGCTGGCTATTTCTTCATCAGCTACCAAGATTACACCACCCCCATTGATCAACCTTTGGTAAAGCGATTTATCTCCAGACATCGATTGGAGAAAAAGGACCCCACTGCGGCAGTTTCTGAAGTGATTGAACCCATCGTCTACTACCTCGACCGAGGTACTCCCGAGCCTGTTGCCAGCGCGCTTATCGAAGGTGGAAATTGGTGGGCCCAGGCATTTGAGGCAGCTGGATTTAAAAATGCCTTCCGAGTAGAGCTTGCTCCAGAAGGTATGGACCTAAGCGATGTACGATACAATGTCATCCAATGGATCCATCGTTCCACTCGAGGCTGGTCCTATGGATCTAGTATCCAAGACCCAAGAACTGGTGAAATCATTAAGGGGCAAGTATCCCTCGGTTCCTTACGAGTAAGACAAGATTATCTTATCGGCCAAGGGCTACTTCAGCCCTTCGAAGATGGAAATACAGCAGATCCAAAATTGATGGAGTTTGCATTGAATCGCTTGAAGCAACTATCAGCGCATGAGATCGGACACACCATTGGATTGGCACACAGCTATGCTACTTCCGCTACAGGGCGCTCTTCTGTCATGGATTATCCGCATCCAATCATCACCGAAGACGAGAAAGGCAACTTGGACTTTGGCGATGCCTACGACCTGAAAATCGGACCTTGGGACAAGCTCGCCATCACCTATGGCTATGGGCAGCCCGCCCCCAACCAGACTGAAGAGGAGTTTTTGGAAAAAACACTCCAAGCTACCTATGCTGCAGGATATGAATTTATTACCGATTCAGATTCCAGAAACCCAAGTGGAGTACATCCACGATCCCACCTTTGGGACAATGGTGCTTCGGCACCAGAAGAACTCAAGCGCATGCTTCGTTTGCGCGAAAACCGCATGAAAACCTTCGGACTCAATTCCATCAAAACAGGAGAGCCGCAAGCAATCTTGGAAGAAGTATTTGTGCCGCTATACCTCATGCACCGCTACCAGCTGGAGGCAACCAGTAAGTTGGTCGGTGGACTAGACTATACCTACAAAGTCAAAGGCGACAACCAAACCGCTCACCACTGGCTAACTGCTAAGGTGCAAAACGAGGCCTTGGATGCGCTACTACTTTCCATCAGCACTGCACAGTTGGAAGTTCCTGAACATATCCTAGCGCTGATTCCGCCTCGCCCTTATGGCTACGGCAAAAACAGAGAAACCTTCCCCTCACGGACAGGACCTGTATTTGATCCCATCGCCCCTGCGGAAAATGTAGTAGACGCCACCTTCAGCTTTCTTTTTGAGGCAGGAAGAGCGAATCGAATTTACTTACAGCAACTTCAAAATAAATCCTTGCCAGGTTTAGAAACTGTTTTGGAGAAGGTCAGCAATCAAGTATTTAGTAATTCCATGCCAAAAGGACTTGCTGTGGAAGTTAAACTTATGACGGAAGCCAAATTGGTAGATCACTTGATTGCCTTGTCGAAAAATGCGGGAGCATCTCAAACCGTTCGTGCATTGGTGCGAAATCAATTGCGCCTACTAAGCACTAACTCGGGTTCATTCTCTATCCTCTTGCAAGCGCATCGAGATTACTTGAAGCAAAAGATTGAGGCCTACCTCAGCCTTCCAGAGGAATTGACTCCTCAGCAAGTGCTCAACATCCCGGATGGCGCTCCCATCGGCATGGAATCCATGAGTTGTGACCACTGATCCACTAGAGAAAAGGCCAGGTTTTTCCTGGCCTTTTTCTTTATACATCCTCTACCAAAATTGCCCTAATTCGTAGAAGAGAACTGCCTACAATTCGGTAAATTTGGGTTTCTTTTTTTAAGCAATCCTGCCAACAACAGACTCCACATGCCCAATCCATTACTTGCTTCTTTTGATACGCCATTTGACACGGCACCTTTTCACTTAATCGAAGCATCCCACTTTCTACCTGCCATCACCTCTGCCATCGAAGCTGCAAAAAAAGAGGTAGAAGAGATCAAGTTGCAGCCGCTCCCAACCTTCGAAAACACCATCGAAGCCCTGGACAAAAGCGGCAAACAACTCGGTGTGCTCTCTGCGATATTCTTCAATTTGAATTCCGCAGAAACCAACGACGAACTGCAAAAACTGGCAAGGGAGATTTCTCCCCTCTTGACCACCCATGCAAACGACATCTTGCTAGACCAAACACTTTTTCAACGCATAGCACTCGTTTTCTCCCAAAAGGAGAGTCTCTCCCTCAACCCAGAGCAGATGACACTGCTAGAGAAAACCTACAAATCTTTCGTTCGTAATGGCGCACAATTGGACGAAGAAGCGGCCCAAAAACTCAGGGCGATTGATCAAGAGCTGGCGCAACTCAGCCTCCAATTTGGAGAGCATGTTCTCGCAGAGACCAACAGGTTTGTACACTTCGTCACGGATGAAAAAGAGCTAGAAGGCCTTCCTAAAGGCGCGATTGAGGCCGCTGCGCAAATCGCCGAAGAAAAAGGACAAGCCGGAAGCTGGGCCTTTACGCTAGATTATCCTTCCTACATTCCTGTGATGACCTATGCGAGTAACCGAGAGTTACGTAAAACGTTGTTTTTTGCATTCAACACCAAAGCCGCAAAAGGCGATGCCTTGGATAATCACGAGGTCATTCAAAAATTGGTCCGCTTAAGACATGAGCGGGCAAGCCTCCTTGGCTACCAAAGCCACGCGCACTTTACACTGGAGGAGCGCATGGCCAAAAAGCCAGCCATCGTACAGGACTTTCTTCTTTCCTTATTGGAAAAAGCCAAACCCAAAGCACTTAAGGAGGTACAGGAAGTGGCAGACCTGGCCCAGAAAATGGACGGTATTGCCATGCTGGAAAAGTGGGACTTTGCCTACTATTCTGAGCTCCTGAAAAAAGAAAAATATGCCTTTGACGAAGAAGAGTTACGGCCCTACTTCAGCCTAGACCAAGTTATTGAAGGAGTGTTCACCACTGCAAACCGCTTGTTTGGCTTGACTTTTACCGCCAACCCGGACATTCCGGTATACCATCCCGAAGTAACCGCCTACGAAGTCTACGACCGACAGGGTGCTTTCTTATCCGTTCTGTACGCTGACTTTTTTCCACGTGCAGGCAAGCGCAATGGCGCCTGGATGACCTCCTACCGTGGCCAGTTTACCGATGGCACTGTAGACATCCGCCCACACATCTCCATCGTCTGCAACTTTACAAAACCCACCAAGACAAGTCCAAGCTTGTTGACCTTCAACGAGGTGACAACCCTTTTCCACGAGTTTGGGCATGCCCTCCACGGCATGTTGGCCCGAGGGACCTACGAAAGCTTATCGGGCACGAGTGTTTTCTGGGATTTTGTGGAGTTACCTTCCCAAATCTTTGAAAACTGGTGCTACGAAAAAGAATGCTTAGACGGCTTTGCGAAGCACTACCAAACAGGCGAACCCATCCCTGCTGCACTCGTTGAGAAAATCAAACGGGCTTCCAACTTCCAACAGGGCTACATGACACTTCGTCAAATCAGCTTTGCACGCCTAGACATGGCCTACCACAGCCAAGACCCAAGCGGCATTACCGACTTAAAGGCTTTTGAAAAGGAGGTCCTCCAGCCTACTGAATTGCTGCCTTCACAAGAAGCGACGCGGGTGAGCACCAGCTTTTCCCATATTTTCCAAGGGGGCTATGCCTCGGGCTACTACAGCTACAAGTGGGCTAAAGTATTGGATGCCGATGCCTTTGCCTTGTTCCAGGAAAAAGGGGTTTTTGATGCAGAAACAGCCCTCTCCTTTGAGAAAAACATCCTTTCAGCAGGAGGATCTGAGCATCCTTCGCTCTTGTTTGCACGTTTTAGAGGCAGAGATCCGCAGCCCGAAGCCTTACTGAAACGCAGTGGTCTCTTGACTACCTAAGCACGCAACACTACAGCACCAAAATAGAGATCCCATGGCCACCAAATCAATTCAGCTTCCTAGCTACCTCAAAGCACTCGCTGTGCTTTTATTACTGATTGTCTTGGTATTTATATTGATAGTAGGGAAAGCAATTCTTATCCCCTTGGCATTGGGCGGCTTTTTCGCGGTACTATTTACCCCGCTTAGCCTGTTGATGGAGCGGTACAGGTTTCCGCGTGTACTCTCTTGTACGCTCTCATTACTCCTCATGATTGCCATCACTGCAGCCTTACTGAGTTTCGTTGTGGGCAACTTGATTGGCTTTTCTAAGGACTTTGCTGACGTATCGGTTCGGATCAATGCACTGACCTATGAAATCGATACCTGGACTGCTGCCAACTTGGGCCTTCAGTCGAAATTAGCAGATCAGCTGGATACCGCTGCCCTGTACAACCTTCTCAACCGTAATAGCGGCAGCTTATCTTCTTTTGCCATCAATGCCATCGGCTCCCTATCTAGCCTAGTCCTGATTCCCATCTTCATGTTTTTCTTTTTGCTCTACCGCGACCACCTGGCCAACGTAATGGTAACCCTTTATCCAACAACAGAGGCTGCGGAGGTAAAACAAAAAATCGGAAGTTTACGACGGGTGGTCTTGAACTACGTCACCGGGGTGGGAAAGGTCATGGTCATCTTAGCGGTGTTAAATATCAGTGCCTACTCCATCATTGGTGTAGATCATGCAGTGTTTTTTGGACTCATTGGCGCCGTGCTCAACATCATTCCCTACATCGGTCCCTTTATTGGCGCCCTACTTCCTGCAGCCTATGCTGCCCTTACCATGGATAGTCTACTTTCACCTCTTCTAATCTTGGCGGTATATCAAGCAATCCAGCTGCTTGAAGGGAATTTCCTCACTCCCAAGATTGTAGGTGGACAGGTCAACCTAAATGCTTTTGTCACGTTTCTAGGGCTACTTCTAGGCGCCTCCATCTGGGGTGTGGCCGGCATGATCCTCATCATTCCCATCCTTGCCATCCTGCGAGAAATATTTGAATTATCTGATTCTACCAAGCCTTTTGCCCTACTTTTGGGAGAGGAACGTAGCCAAAAACCACCCAAGCCAATCTCCGATGAAGAACCTACCGCTTAAACTTTTCCTTTTCTCCACACTGCTTTGGGCAGGTTGCGATAGCGTTGAAGATAAAAAAGGACGCTTTCTGCTCAAGGGAAATGAGAAGATGGAGGAAAATGATCCAAAAAGCGCCATCGAATTCTATCAGGAAGCCATTGCGCTAGACTCCACCTTTGCAGATGCTTACTATAATAAAGGCATGGCTCACCTTCGCCTCAACCAACTCGAGGAGGCCATCGTGGATTTTAGCCAAACCCTACAAAAAAATCCTGAATTCGTGGATGCG
>JBIIFN010000103.1:0-8224 GCA_044237325.1 Algoriphagus sp. | reverse complement strand
TTGGTGCCTACATAGCCTGCAAAATTGGCCACTCCATTGAGGCCAGCGATGGAGGCCACGTTAAGAATATGCCCTTCGTCAGCCGATTTCATGGCAGGAATCAGGCGTTTGGTGGTATAAAAGATACCGTGCACGTTGGTGTCAAACATGGATTTCCAATCGGCAGTAGACATGTTTTCCATGGGTCCAGCTACGCCAAAGCCGGCATTGTTGACCAAGATGCGGATGTCTGCACCCAGCTGGGCTACGGTTGCCTGGTAGGCTTGCGCTACCTGCGTCTCGTCAGCTACGTCACATGTGAAAAAGTGAAAATGGGCGTGGGTAAAGTCGGGCTTGTTTCTCCCCCATCCTGCTACTTTCACTCCTTTTTCGAGAAGCAATTTGACGATTTCTAGGCCTAGCCCCTTGCTGACACCGGTGACTACAGCTACTTTATTTTTTAATTCCATGGAGATCTATTTGTTCATAGTAAAGCCATTTCCAACCGAAAAGTTCTCCATTCTTAGCCTTTATCCAAAATTTGATAGAAATTACCGCTCTTGCTATTACTTTAGAAAAGTATCATTCCTGAAAAAAAATCCCCAACCCATGAAAAAAATACTCCTACCCCTACTTCTTCTCAGCAGCACCGTCTTTGGCCAAAGTAAGTTGCGACCAAGTATAGACCAGAAAGCCGCATCCATCGAAACCAAAGTCATCGACTGGAGACGCGACATCCACCAGTACCCAGAACTTGGCAACGAGGAAACCCGCACCGCTAAAAAGGTAGCGGACCACTTGCGCTCCTTGGGTATTGAAGTGCAGGAAGGCGTCGCTACTACCGGAGTAGTGGGCATTTTGCGTGGAGGAAAGCCAGGGCCGATGGTTGCCCTTCGTGCTGATATGGATGCACTCCCTGTGACCGAGCGCGTAGACTTACCTTTCAAATCCACCGTCACTGCCACCTACAATGGACAGCAAACCGGCGTGATGCATGCCTGCGGGCACGACACACACGTGGCCATCTTGATGGGGGTTGCTGAGGTGCTTGCTGGCATGAAAGCACAGTTGGAAGGCTCTGTCAAATTTATCTTTCAACCCGCCGAAGAAGGAATTTATGTTCCTGGCGTCACCTCCTGGGGTGCCAAGCAAATGGTCGCTGAAGGCGTGATGAAAGATGTGGATGCGATTTTTGGATTGCACATCTCCGCGCAAACAGAGGTAGGCAAGATTGGCTACCGTTCTGGACCAGCGCAGGCTGCTGTGGACAACTTAGAAATTATCGTGCATGGAACCCAGGCACATGGGGCATCTCCCTGGTTTGGGGTAGACCCGATTGTAACCGCTTCGCAAATCGTGACTGGCTTACAGACCATCCTCTCTCGCAGTGTCAACGTGACTCAAAATCCTGCCGTGGTCACTGTAGGAGCCATTCATGGAGGCATTCGCCACAATATCATTCCTGAAAAAGTAGAGATGATCGGTACCATCCGCACCTTCGGAGAGCAGCAGCAAGACCTGGTGCATAGACGCATCACCGAGATCGCGACCAATATCGCGGAGAGTGCAGGCGCTCGTGCAGAAGTCAACATCACCAAGCTCTATCCTTCTACTGTCAATGACCCGGCCCTTACTGCCAAGATGGTTTCCACCTTGGAAGCCGCTGCAGGGAAGGACAATGTCCATGTCAACCCACCCGTAACGGGAGCAGAAGACTTTAGCTTCTACCAACGTGAAAAGCCGGGTTTATTTATCGGTTTGGGCGGCATGAAAAAAGGAGCTGACCCTACCAAAACTCCTTCCCACCACACCCCAGATTTCTACTTGGACGAGAGTGGCTTTGTACTCGGCGTACGCGTAATGAGCTACTTTGTGGTGGACTTTATGGGAATGAAGAAGTAAAAATTTTGTCCACAGTCGACTGTCCACAGTCCACCTACATTAGACCTCCCAAAAAGATTTGGGAGGTTTTTTTTAAGTTTTTATTTGGCATCTCACCTTTTACCAAGTCAAAAATCAAAACCAAAAATCGAGGGTACCCTCTTTGTAAAACGCCTCTATCGTAGGCACTAGAAAGATATTCTCGACTTTAATTAAGCTAACTCTATTTAACTACTTCGTGATTTTTCTCTGAATTTGAGCAGAAGTATACTTGGCTCCATCCCCATTATTCATTGAACATCCAACCTCCTATTGACTATCAAAAAGTAAATTCCCATCTTTAATTTCCGGCTTATAAGTGGTTCAAAAAAAGGACTACTAAAAATTCTACTACGATGATCTCAAAATCCTTTTCTCTTTTTTTCTCAAATCCATTGAAAGAATTATTCCAAGGATTTCTTTCTCAACTCAAATTCACTTTTGAATTTTTAGTAGATACTGCTCTCCTGAGGAACATCACCAATAAAACTTCAGATGATGTTTTACAGGAAACATTCAAAATGCTGAAAATTATCATCTTTATTATTGTCGCAAATATCGCGTTCAACGAAATCTTCAGAAACATTGATTCCAATCTTTGGAATGATTTAAAATCGGAGGGATTGTATCTCGTGTTTTTTTACATTTCATTCCTTGCCTTTTACTACATAAGCAGGTTTTATGAAAGAATCACCAACTCCAATATACACACCATAATTATCTCTAGATATCAATTAGTTGTGATGCTGGCAACCATGATTTTTTTTCAAGTAAGCGGCATAATGAATCCTGACTTGAAAAAAAGTAAATTGGTGGCAGAATTAGCTACGGAAAATTTAGGTATAATTTTTCTTTTGTTTTGTTTGCTGGTAGTAATTCAAAGCTTCTTCTTAGTAAAGAGAAACCTAATCAGGAGGGTTGACGTGCTTTTTTATCTCTTTATGTGCGCTTTGATTTTCGTGTTTATAATTATTAATGGAATGATTCTATTAGACATTAATAAAATTGAATTGGCTTAAAAAACAGAAAAAATGACACTACTCATCTCCTCGATATTCCCTGTTGTGATATTTCTTTACATGATTTACCAAAAAGATCATGAAAAAGAGCCCCTCTCCCTTTTGTTCAAATGCCTAATGGGCGGATGCTTAAGTGTTGTTCTATCTTTAGCGATGTCTGTACCGCTCGGAACTTTAGGAGGCGTATTTCAGGGCAACTTTATGTCGTCTTTTCACCAATCTTTTCTTGAAGCGGCTATACCGGAAGAAATTGCAAAATTTGTGGTTTTATATTTTATCGTCTGGAAAAGTAAAGAACTGAATCACAATTATGACGGGATTGTTTATTCTGTTTTTGTTTCGTTAGGTTTTGCCCTCATTGAAAACATCCTATACGTTTTTGAAGGTGGGTTAACAGTAGCCATCATGCGCGCCATACTTGCAGTACCAGGCCATGGTCTTTTCGGGGTAATGATGGGCTATTATTTTTCTCTAGCAAGATTTTATGAAGGCGAAAAAAGAAGAGCGTTGTTGGTAAAATCACTTCTCGTTCCTATTCTCTTCCACGGAGCGTATGATTTTCTCTTGTTCTATATGGGAGCCTCTTCTGAAAATATCCTTCTAGCCGCTTTTCTACTTATCCTTTTTGCAGGTTTGATCATTCTACTTTGGAGAAAAGGGTTTGCTAAAATCAAACATCATCTGGAACTAGACGGGCGGTTACTTGGAAAATAAATAACGCACTTAGGCATCGTTGTGAGACTTTCTGCCCATCAAGTCAATTAATTTCTTGAATTAAAATACACTAATCGTGAATTACCAATTGATCCTTAGGAAGTTGAAAATTATTATTTCTGTCCTTAGTTGGTTTGCTTCACTGTTAGTATTCAGTTGGCTTGCTACCTGGGAAACCTACCTTGGTTATCTAGGGCTAGTGATTCTGGTTTTTGGAATTATTTTCTGGAGATTAAAAGGTGTCAAGTATCTAAATGCATCGCTAGTTTCCCTATTCATTTTTACCATCGCCTTATTTCCACAATCACTGAATATTTATACAACTAAGTCTGCTGATTACCTGGCGAGAATTGAATCTGGACAAAAGTTGACTTTTAAGGAAAAGGCTAGCATTTATGGTTTAAATTTCTTCATGTCTATCGTTGCTTACCCTATTTATCCAGAAGTAGCTAAGGAGAGTTTCTATTTAATGTTCAAAACAGAAGAGGCCACACGAGTATTTGAGGATGACTTTTTTTTGGGTTCAGAGCGAATACAGAAGGCTTTGAAGAATAAAAAATCTGAAGTAGCCTGGAGTGGATCAGAATATATATTGGGAGCCAAAGAAACCAGGTATGCTTTAGCGCTCAATCCATGTAAACTTAGGACTAAAGAATTTGAAAACTTCAGCGAAATTTCAGTGGAGGTTCCAGTTTGTTATCCAAAAAAATACCGAGCCGTGCTTTTAAAAGTTCCTTTTGAAATAGCTGTTGAAGAAGGCTTATTTCATTATTTACAAAAGGAAAAGTGGCTATTTCCTTACAAGGCGGTATGGAGAGCAACAGTGGAAATCCCCAGTTACCAATAAGCCAAAGCGCAACTCGAAAAGAGAATGAGCTGGTACCATAGTCTCCAGTGATCCTGCGCTAAAAAAATTACTCAACTTTCTGAAAAGGCCAGGCTTACTAGAGGAGGGATTTTGCATTTTCTTTGCGCTTTGTTAAAGTTTAAATTCTATTTTTAACCTGTCGCAAAACACTAAGTCTTACACCATTTAAAAAATGCTGGGGGTAAGAAAACCACAATTGAAACAAGGAGTAATCTGAAAATCCATTAGAGTAGGAATATTTAAACTAGTTGAACAATGTTGAATTTTGGAAAAAAAGAAATGATCTGTCCTCGTTGTTTAGGAAAAGGATTCGTTGATTTGAATGATATCAAAAGACTAGATAGAGAGAATGAATGGGGTCAAGGGTATTGCAGATATTGTGATGCTCAAGGTTATGTAGAAAGAGGAAAAACGAAATTAATTAATCCGAGAAGACTTGATTTAGGACCAAGTTTCCATGAATCTGATATTACTGATGAATAGCAAACCATAACAGCAAACCAGTAATTTTGTCTTCCCAAGTTGAAATACAAGGAAATATCACATGCACACGAATCGTTATTGGCCCTACCCAATAACTAAATTTAAAAATTGTAAAGGCAGGCCCTTCACCTACTTACCACCCAATTAATCTCATGAAAAAACTCCTCCTTCCCCTACTCTTGATCTCTGCCACTGCGGTGGGTCAGTCCAAACTTCGTCCAAGCATTGACCAGAAAGCGCAGGGCGTAGAAGCTAAAGTCATCGAGTGGAGACGGGATTTTCACCAGCACCCCGAACTGGGAAATCAGGAAGTACGCACCGCCAAGATCGTCGCCGATCACCTCCGTTCCCTAGGTATGGAAGTCACTGAAAATGTGGCGGTCACTGGCGTAGTGGGCGTACTTCGTGGCGGCAAGCCCGGACCGATGGTCGCACTTCGTGCCGATATGGATGCCCTTCCTGTGACAGAAAGGGTTGATGTCCCCTTTAAGTCTACCGTGACTGCCAACTACAATGGACAGCAAACGGGCGTGATGCATGCCTGTGGACACGATTCCCACACCGCCATCTTGATGGGGGTAGCCGAGGTATTGGCAGCAAATAAAAATCAATTGGAAGGTTCGGTCAAATTTATCTTCCAACCTGCAGAAGAAGGGGTCACTGAAGTACCCATGGCAGGCGCCGAATTGATGGTGAAGGAAGGAGTCATGAAAGACGTGGACGCCATTTTCGGCCTGCACATCTGGGCACAGGTAGAAGCCGGCAAAATCGGTTACCGTCCAGGCCCAACCATGGCCGCAGTAGATATCCTGGGCATCAACGTACACGGTACCCAAGCACATGGAGCCGCTCCTTGGTCTGGTGTGGATCCCATCGTCACCTCAGCCCAGATCATTACGGGCTTACAAACGATCCTTTCCCGCAGTGTGAATGTCACCCAAAACCCAGCCGTAGTCACTGTAGGTGCCATCCACGGAGGTATTCGCCATAATATCATCCCTGAAAAAGTAGAACTCATCGGTACCATCCGCACCTTTGGAGACGAGCAACAAGCACTCGTACACCGCAGAATCAATGAAATCGCCACCAACATCGCCGAAAGTGCTGGCGCCAAGGCCGAAGTCAACATTCTCAAACTCTACCCCGCCACAGTCAATGACGAGGCCTTAACTGCCAAAATGCTTCCTTCGCTCCATGCTGCCGCAGGAAAAGAAAATTTGATCTTGATGGACCCAATGACGGGCTCAGAAGACTTCAGCTTTTTCCAAAGAGAAAAACCTGGCGTATTTGTATTCTTGGGCGGAATGAAGCCAGGTGCTGATCCTCTTAAAACCCCATCTCACCACACGCCTGACTTCTATCTGGACGAAAGTGGATTCACACTCGGTGTCCGCGCCTTGAGTTACCTGGTGGTGGATTACATGGGCATGAAGAAATAATTGACTGTGATTATCCGCAATAGTATCAAAAGTAGTTTAGGCATAGGTATCAAAGCGGATAATCGTTGACAGACCACTGTCCACGGTCAACAGCCCATCGAAATGAACTCCAAGCCTTGTTTTCTTTAGCTACTCGTGTCGTTACGGATATTCATCTAATCAAAAAAGCCTATTCCGAATGGAATAGGCTTTTTTGATTAGATTTTTCGGAGGAATTACCCAATTAATTTACCCTTACGGGGAGAAATCAGGTTTGTCACTTAAGAAAGTGGGCAGTGGACCGTGGGCCGTCAACTGTTGACCGTCGCATTAATCCTTAAACCACCAATCTGGGTACACCCGCGTGCTATTTGGAAAGGCCTCGCAACTCAAACAGGTGGGCAGGTACTGATCATAGCGCTTACCCGGAATGTATTCACATACTTTTTCTAAGTAATAAGGCACATCCCCTCGGGTGGTGAAAATGCGGGTTTCTTGCGCTTTAGCGATTTCCACAAAGCCCAAAACCACCTCCTCAGCATCGTTAACATTACTGATATTTCCGCGTATGGCCGCGGGCGGCGAATCAAATACCGAACCGGAGTTGTTGACTACCTCACGCACCCGCTCCCAGTAGGTATAGGCCTCCTTGGTGATGCTGAGTTGATTGACCGTAAAGAAGTGTCGGCTTAGGAAAGACTGGTCCACGGGTCGCTGCGCAATCACCTGCGTAGACTTTCCGCCAGGTCTATTGAGCACTTCACCATTGACCAAGGTAATTCGCTCAGGATCTGGATAGGCAAACACGATGCAGTTGGGCGGAGGGGTATTGAAGGGATTTGGAAAAAAGGTCAAGTCCCAGAAATAGGCTTCCTCCACAGACCAGCGCAGGTAGTATTCACCCGTCACTTGGGGCAAGGTAAGCTCGGTTTTTAGGATCAACTGGGCCGCATCTGGATTATCGGCAATCCGTGCTCGCTCAAAAGAAAAGGACAAGGCATCTTCTCCTAAAATGGTAGGCATGACTTGGGGTGCCGAACGGTACGTTTTACCTCCAATTTGGATCTCAACAAAGTAAGAAATCCCAGGTTCCAAAGGCTCTTCCAGCTCGTATTCATAGACACCTGCCCGTACTTCCTGGAAGGCTTCGCCCAAAAGCGGCTGTCCTGCTCTCCACAAGGTGATTCGTGCATTTTGCACCGGTCTTGGCGCATCGTTTTGCGTGTAATAACCATTCACAAATAGTGGAGGGCGGTTTGACGCAGTAGTGGTAGACAGGAAAATACGTTTGGTCCCTTTTACATTCGTGATCAAACCAGACACAATCAGCCGCTCATTCGTGGCCTTTTCCAAAGGAAAGCTGATCTGATCCACACAGGAACTGATTCCTAGCAAGAGGAGTAGTAAACTCCAAATCCGTAACTTAGTCATCGGCACCTCCAAACTGTATCGTGTACGAAATGGATGGGAAAATAGCCCCCAAAATAGCTAAGCGGTAGGGTCGCAATTGCTGAGAATCCCCATCTTTTCTCCAAAACACGGAATAGGCATTACGCCTTCCTAGCAGATTGTAAATCCCAAAATTCAAGCTATCCCCTCTTTTTGAAAATACTTTTTCTACGGTATAGGAAAAATCGATTCGGAAATAATCCGGAATGCGGTATTGATTGCGCTCTGAATAATCCGGCACCACCAACCCTCCATTGAGGTAGTAGGAAGCCGTCACTGCAGAGACAGGACGACCCGTGGAGTAATTAAGGGTCAGGTTGAGCAGCCCCCGCGGGTACATCTTGCGACTCAAAATCAAATTGACTTCATGGGGC
>JBIIFN010000102.1:0-8264 GCA_044237325.1 Algoriphagus sp. | reverse complement strand
TTGGGGGTGTTGAAATCAAAGGTTCCGTAGTTGAACACCAAGTCTCTTCCGTCGGAGCCAATTTCCCGCAAGCGAATGGCACTATGCCCAAAGGAGGAGTAGAGTTCCTTGCCAGGATCGGCGGTGAGCAAGCTAACCTCCCAGAGCTGGGCATTGGCAGAACTTAGTCCCGTGAAACTCAATAAAAATAAGCAAACAACTAGTTTAAAATTAGCTCTCATGTTTTACCTTCATTTACTTTTTAACCCTACTTTTTTATGGCTATTTTTTCTTGGAGCGCCTTTGCTCCCTTCCATTTTCACCAACGAATATACAGGATATTCCTCGCAGTTGCACCGCTGCTTTCCTTTCTTGAACCCGCCTATGGGCAGGAGAATGGGGCCTACAAAACAATGAAGTCGGGAGATTTTTCCCAAACCAACTTGTGGGCTGTTTGGAATGGAACGTCATGGCAACCGGCCACACAAATACCAGGGAAGGACCAGGACATTTACATCGATCAAAATCACAGCCTAAGGCTACTTGGCAACGAAGCCGTGAAAAGTGTTTTTATTCATGCTGGTGCAGGTGCCGGTCAAAAACTAAACCTCAATGGCTACAACCTAGACGTGTATGAAAGCTTGGCTGCCTTCACAGGGACTGCACCTGGAGCCCCGAGTGCAGCCTCGAGCAGCCAAAACTGGATAGGCAACTCCCCGAGCAGTACCTTGACATTTAAAGGAACAAGCCGGGTGATTGTAGAGAAAAGCAGCTGGAGTGCAGATAGCTTCCAAAGCCGCTTCGCCGTGATTTTTGACCCGGGGCCTGGAGAAGTACTCACCCTAATGGCGCCCATGAAGGCCCTATCTTTTCGAGTGCGCTCCGGCACCCTAGACCAAAAAATAAACCGAACCACCTCACCAGTCTGCTTCACACTCTCCTTCAATACCGAAAATAGGGTCTTTGGCGCTGGACCCTTTGGAGACTTTACGGTGGAGTCAGGCGCCACCTTTCGCTCAGAATGCAATGCCAACCTGATCAACCGCACTACCAGCGGTCGTGTGGCGTCCCTCCTTTTTGCCCTGCAGCGGGAGGGCCATCTTGTCCTACAGGGGACCAGGCCCACAATTGAAGCGGCTCAGTTTCGGCTAGATGGAACCGTTACCTTCGAAGGTGCCCAAGGGCCCATCACCTTTCTTACCAGTGTTTACCCCAACTCAAGTCCCCCTCGCGAGCTACGGCACTTGGTGTTGCATGGGGCGCAGCAGCTGCAGCTTCCAGAAGTACTTGCCTTGAGAGGCGACCTGCTGCAGCATGGAACAGGCACTTTTCGGGGAACCGCCACCCACCTCAGTCTGATTGGAGAAGATGATCAACTGCTTCGTGGAAGCCCCTTGAATTTAGGCTCCTTGACAGTGGATAAGTCAAGCGGCACCCTGAACTTCGAACATGACCTGGTTATAGCCCGTCAGTTTACGCTAGCGCAAGGGGTCCTTGACTTTCATGGAAATGCCTTACGGCTCAACACATCTGGGCTGGGAGGCTACCGCTACAGCAAGGGCTCTTGGCGAAATCTTGGCCTACTCAGCTACCTTGGCCTTCCTAATGTGCTCGACGAAGACAACGCCACCTTCCCCTTTGAGGACCTTGAGAATGGAGGGCTGCGCAGCCTTCAACTTCTAGGAACAAGTTCAGGCGGAACCCTTGACTTACAGTTTGTAGAGCGTACCGGAGCCAACCATGACGCCAATTTTTTGGATCGGGATGGGACGCCCATCTTGTACCAACTTCACAGCTACTTTCGGTTTACGCTTTCTCCAGCAAGCGGAAATCAAGACATCGAATTGCGCATTTCAGCCGCTGGCTTACTGGTGGAGCAGACTGAAGACTTGCGCGTAGTGGGTACCGGGGATTCGGCACCTGGCACCCATCTACCTGGACTAGAGCTAGCCCAAATTCGTTGGGGGCGAAGAAAGATTGCCTTCGAAGAACTTCAACAGGGCAATTTTACGCTAGGAAGTTTTCGAGAAGGCACCGTCCTACCACTCCCTGGCAAGCAGCAGGACTGGTTGCTGCCACAGAAAAAAGAGGGAATGGCTGGTCGTACATTTTGACCGAAGGATCGGGGTTTTTCCAAGTTTTCCCTAACTTTCTAAGGTATCCCAGTCCCCCTTCCAATGACCTTACTCTTTGTTTTGCTTCCTATTGCGCTCTTGGTGGTGTTGATTGTGTGGGCTAAGCTTCATCCCTTTCTTTCTTTCTTGATCGCCTCCATCACTGCGGGCCTACTCTTGGGCCTTCCTGCAGACCAGGTAGCATCTTCCATCCAAAAAGGAATGGGAGGTCTATTGGGTGATTTGGTGATTGTAATTGTAACCGGCGCTATGCTGGGCAAGTTGGTGGCCGAAAGCGGGGCAGCTCAGCGAATTGCGGGATTTCTGATGAGCCTCTTCGGGGCAAAATACATCACTTGGGCCATGGCGCTCACGGGTTTGATTGTAGGCATTCCCCTATTTTACAATGTAGGCTTTGTTCTTCTGGTCCCTTTGGCTTTCACCCTTTCTTACCAATACCGGCTACCTGCCGTCTACGTAGGCATGCCTTTGCTTGCGGCACTTTCGGTCACCCATGGATTTTTACCTCCACACCCCTCTCCAGCAGCATTAGTGGCACAGTTTGGGGCCAATATGGGTTTGACCCTCCTCTACGGGGGCATCGTTGCCATTCCCACCATTGTAATCGCTGGACCCTTGCTCGCGCCACTTTTCAAAAACATTGTCTCCCAACCCTTAAAAACCTTCCAGGCAGAGCCCAAGCCGGAAGCTGAACTCCCGGGCATTGGCAATTCCTTATTCACTGCCCTACTTCCGGTGGCCCTCTTGGTTGGTACCACCGTGCTGTCTCTTTCTGTTGACTCAGGGGATCCGCTTAGCCCCGTCCTTGGTTTTCTTGCCAATCCGAGCGTAGTCATGCTTGTATCGCTAGCTTACGGAACCTATTCGCTAGGCATTCGCCGAAAGCAAACCATGACGCAACTCATGGGTACCTACACGGAAGCCACGAAAGACATTTCCATGATTTTGTTGATTGTGGCGGGAGCGGGAGCACTCAAACAAATCTTTACCGATACCGGCGTGAGCGTATCGCTTGCGGCAGGGCTCCAAACCTGGGACCTCCATCCCCTACTTTTGGCCTGGCTGATTACTGCCTTCATTCGCGTTTGTGTTGGTTCCGCTACAGTGGCAGGCCTAACTACGGCAGGGATTCTTGCACCGATGCTACCCAGCCTCAACGTAGACCCGAACTTGCTTGTACTTTCCATCGGTGCAGGGAGCCTGGTATTTTCTCACTTCAATGACGGAGGCTTCTGGATGTTTAAAGAATATTTCAACGTCAGCATCAAAGACACGCTACGCTCCTGGTCCCTGATGGAAACGCTGGTTGCTGTGGTAGGCCTAGTCGGTGTACTGTTGCTTGACCTAGTCGTGTAAAAAATATTTTAGGCCCTCCACGAGCAAAAAATGCTATTTTTGGTTTGTCCTTCCTCTCGGTAAGGAGGACATTCCGACTGATTTTCTACTTCAACACCTTCCTACCATGAATAGCCCAGAACAAAATTTTGAAAAGCTAGGCCTGCTATTACCGCCAGCACCTACCCCACTTGGTGTGTATACCCCAAGCCTTGTGGTGGGCAACTTCCTTTACCTGTCTGGACATGGCACCGTCAAGCCTGATGGCAGTTTGATCATTGGTCGCGTAGGAGACACGTTGGACATCGAACAGGGTAAATTGGCCGCTAGGCAAGTTGGCCTAGCCATGCTGGCGACCATCAAAGCCTCTGTTGGTTCATTGGATCGCGTCAAGCGCGTCATCAAAGTCCTTGGTATGGTCAATTGCGTGCCTTCCTTTGAGCGACATCCCTATGTCATGAATGGTTGCAGCGAGCTTTTTGCAGCGGTATGGGGGCAAGAAATGGGGATTGGCGTTCGTTCCGCAGTAGGCATGGGATCCCTGCCAGACAATATCCCTGTAGAAATCGAGGCTATCTTCGAACTACACTAAGTTCCTCAAGGGGCTACTAGGGCCTTGTACGAATCAAACAAGCAGCGCTGCAGAAAAAAAAAGGAAGCCAATTGGCCTCCTTTTTTTGTAGCTCTATTGTTCGATGGCTCCATCGACAGGATCCGTACTGTTTACAAAGAAAATTTTTCCCGACAAGCGCAGAAGTTCTATCTCCTGTTCTTTGATTTGGAAAACGGAAGTAATCAATCTATTCTCCGCAGAGAGGAGGTTGACTTGGGCATCTCTAAACTCAAGGTAGGAGGCAATTCCCAAGCGGAAACGTTCCAAGGCGATTTCTGAGTTTTCTTTCGCTACTTGGTAGTTGGTTTGCTCAATGGCAAGAAGTCCCCTGTTATTTTCATAGGTGTTGTAGGCCCGCTGAAGGTCAGACTTTAGTTGAACCTCGTACTGCTCCAAGGAGTAGTCTTGAATACGCTGATTGACCTTGGCGCTTTGTATCCTACGGTTGAGCGTGAGTCCGCTAAACAAGTTGAAGGTAATTGATCCGCCATAGTTAAGTCCTTGCCGTTCGTTTTGGATTAAGAAACCAGCATCAGAGTTAAAGACTGAATTGTTGAAGCTACTGTTTAGGTTGAGTACTGGCAGACGCTGGGCTTGGAGTTGCTTGATTTCTAGAAAAGCGGCGTTGTTCTGTCTTTGGTTAACCAGGAGAAGCTTATTTTCGAGAAACGCGTTTTCATAGAGGGTTTCCAAGGAAAGTGGGTCGCCAATCTGGATTGTGGAGTCTTGGATCACATACTCCGTATCGGGATCCGCCGCCAAGAGCTCGTTGAGGTTGACCCGTGCATTTTGTATGATTTGGTGCTGGGTCATCAACAAGCTGGAGTCCCCATTATAATCCACCTGGGCAGCAAGGAAGTCTCTTTTTCCAGCTCCTCCCAAGTCATATTGTGCTTGCGAAATGTTCAGTCTTGCCTTGCTCAGCTGAAGGGTCTGCTTCAATACTTGGTAGCGCTGTAACTCCAAAATCAAGCGGTAATAGGCGGTGGAGATTCCAGCAACTGTATTTTCAACAATCACTTTGGCATCCAGGTCGCTAATTTCTTCCAATACGCCCAATCGGCGCATGGTCACTAGCGATTCGGGCCTAAAACCATAGATTCCTACAAAGCTATAGGCTTTGTTTCTAGACTTTGCCGCATCGATTTCTCGTGGATTTTCAGGATCACTGACAAAAGTCTGCGTCACATCTTCTGTTGAAAAAGAACGTAGGTAGTTGGCATTAACCGTAGGTAGGAAAAAATTTCCCGCGGCTACCTTTTTGTCCAGCTCCCGAAGGTTTTTGTTCTCTATCCCGATTTTTACCTGAAGGTTATTTTCCAGTCCCAGCTGCAAAGCCTTCTCCAAATCAAGGGGCTCAGCTACTTGGGCCCAGGCGGTATTTATGAAAATGCTCAAGAAGAGCAATAGCGCTAGTTTTTTCATGAGGCTTTTTCTAAAACTCCTTTTTTAGACGTGAGGTAAGTGTACACTCCAGGAATGATGAAGAGCGTCAACACCGTTGAGAAGGCAAGACCACCGATTACGGCTGCTCCCATAGGAACTCGGCTTTCTGCCCCGGCTCCCAGCGCCAAAGCAATCGGCAAAATTCCAAGTATGGTAGACATACTGGTCATCAAAATAGGGCGAAGTCGAGATACCGCAGCACCAAAAATGGCTTCCTCTACATCCATGCCCTGCTCTTTCCTTTGGTTGGCAAACTCCACAATCAAGATCCCGTTTTTAGTCACCAAGCCGATGAGCATGATGATTCCAATCTGGCTGAAAATGTTCAAGGTAAAGTCAAATACCCATAGGGTCGCCAAGGCGCCAAAGATGGCGAGTGGCACTGTAAACATGATGGTCAATGGATCTGTAAAGCTTTCAAACTGCGCAGAAAGGACCAAGTAGATCAAAACCAAGGCAAAAATAAAGGCAAACAACAAGCTATTGGAGCTCTCTCTGAATTCCTTTGAAGGTCCAGTCACGTCAGTTGCATAGGAATCGTCCAAGACTTCTGCTGCGATTTTGTCCATTTCATCCAACCCTTGACCAATTGTAACTCCATCAGCAAGGTTAGCCGAGACGGTAGCACTCACAAATCGGTTGAATCGGTACAACTGTGGCGGCGTACTTTTTTCAACCACCCGGACCAAGTTATCCAATTGAATCAGCTGTCCATTGTCTCCTCTGACATAGAGCATGCGTAGGTTGACAGGTTCGTTGCGGTCTTGTAGCCTCATTTCCCCAATCACCTGGTACTGCTTGCCTCCTCGAATAAAGTAGGCAAAGCGCTGGCCAGAATAAGAAAGCTGCAGTGTACGGGCAATCTCTTGAACAGACACACCCATGTTTCTTGCGCGCTCCCGGTCAATCTCGATCTCCAACTCTGGCTTGGTAAATTTCAGGTTGATATCGGTAAATATGAAAGCCGGATTTTGTGCCGCCTTCTCCATAAACTTCGGAATCACCGCCTTTAGTTTTTCCAACGTAGGTGCCTGAATCACATACTGCACCGGTAGTCCTCCACGACGATCTCCGATAGATGCCGGCTGCTGCGCAAAAGCACGCACTTCAGTCACCCCTTTAAGGGCGGAGTTGACTTGCGTAAAAATCTCTTGCTGTGTTCGTGTACGGTCGGCGGCGTCTGTTAGAAAAAGGCGAACAAATCCAGAATTGGTATTTGCAGTGCCCCATCCTGGAGAAGTCATACTGGTGATGGAGGCCAGTTCCGAAGCAGGAAGCTCCTTCTTAAGCTGGGCATTCAAGTCGGTGATGACCTGATCCATAAAGGAGAAGGTGGCTCCCTCGGGGCCAGTCATGTTGATACGCAATTCAGAGCGATCCTCCATTGGAACGAGTTCCGTTGGAATGTTGGAAAACAACCAGTAAATGCCTAATCCCATGGCTGCAATGATGGGGAAAGAAATCCAGCGCACCTTCATGAAGCTAGTCAAGGAGCGGTCGTACAGGTCATTTAACCAAACGAAAAAAGGCTCTGTAAAGAGGTAAAATGCATTTTGCTTTTCCCTGTTTTTCAACATCCTAGCGCTGAGCATGGGTGTCATCGTCAAGGCCACAAATGCGGAGATCAGTACTGAACCCGCTACGACGATACCAAACTCGCGGAACAGTCGCCCTGTGGTGCCCGTCAAGAAGATTACAGGAAGAAATACTGCCGCCAAGGCAATGGTGGTAGCGATTACGGCAAAGAAGATCTCTTCAGCCCCTTTTTCGGCGGCCTCCATGGGTTTTTCTCCTTTTTCAATCCGCGCATAGATATTTTCTAAGACCACAATGGCGTCATCAACTACAAGGCCAATGGACAAGACTATGCCCAGTAGGGTAAGTACGTTGATGGAAAAATCCATCAAATACATAATAAAAAATACGCCTACTAGGGAAATGGGGATGGTGACTACAGGAATAAAGGTTGTTCGCCAATCACGTAAGAAGAGGAAGATGATCGCCACAACCAAGAGAAAGGCCGTAAGGATGGTCTCTTCCACTTCCATAATGGACTGTCGGATATAGGTAGTACCGTCGATACCCACCTCTACACCAATATCAGCAGGAAGATCTTTTTTAATAAATTCTAGCCTCTTGTAAAATTCATCCGCGATTTCAATGTTATTGGATCCTGGTAGAGGCACAAGTACCACGGCTACCATGGGAACCCCATTTCTACGAAGGAGGGTTTTCTCGTTCAAAGCTGAAAGCTCTGCGGTGCCGATGTCCTGGAACCGTACCAAATTGGTTTCGCTCTCCTTGATAATCAAGTCATCAAACTCCTTCGGAGAGCTCAAGCGGCTTTTAGTCCGCACAGACAATTCAATGTTTTGTCCTTCAATTCTTCCCGAAGGGAGCTCCACGTTTTCACTCTGAATTTTACTCAACACGTCCATAGGCGTGATGCCATAGGAAGCCATTTTGAGGGGGTCCATACGGAGGCGAATGGCATACTCTTTCTCTCCCCAAATCTGCACCCTACTCACCCCAGGTATTGTTTGGAGGCGCTCTTTGAACACGTTGTCCGCAATCTCGGTCAACTCAAGCAAGCTTCTGGTATCGCTTTTTACGTTTACCCCAACGATGGGCTGGGAATCGGAGTCGGCCTTGGACACTACGGGAGGATCAGCATCGGGAGGAAGGCTGCGCTGTGCACCAGCCACCTTGTCGCGAACGTCATTGGCAGCAGCTTCTAGATCAGCACCCACTTCAAA
>JBIIFN010000101.1:0-8328 GCA_044237325.1 Algoriphagus sp. | reverse complement strand
CCCTGACGCAAAAATTGCACAGGGAGTGCACGTTGATCCCTTCACCATGATCCACGAAGATGTGATCATTGGGGAAAATACCTGGATCGGTTCCAACGTTACAATCTACCCTGGAGCACGCATTGGGAAAAACTGCAAAATTTTTCCTGGAGCAGTCATTGCTGGCGTTCCACAAGACTTGAAATTCCAAGGTGAGGACTCTACCGTGGTGATTGGAGACAATACCACCATCCGAGAGTGTGTTACGATTTCTCGAGGTACGGTGGACAAGCAAACCACAGTGGTTGGGAATAATTGCCTCTTGATGGCTTACGTACACGTTGCCCACGACTGCGTGATTGGGAGCCATGTGATTGTTGCCAACTCTGTTCAAATTGCCGGCCACGTAGTCATTGAAGATTGGGCGATCGTCGGTGGTTCAAGCGCAGTGCATCAGTTTGTCAAAATCGGAATGCATGCCATGATCTCTGGCGGCTCTTTGGTACGAAAAGACGTTCCTCCATTCACCAAAGCAGCCCGAGAGCCCCTCACCTACGCAGGCGTCAATTCCCTCGGCCTTAGAAGAAGAGGATTTTCTAGCGAAACCATCGCGCACATCCAAGAAGTGTACCGTTACTTGTTTTTGAATAGCCTAAACAATAGCCGAGCACTTGAAGAAATTGAAATCAATCTTCCTGCCACCAAAGAACGGGATGAAATCCTGCATTTTATCCGCTCTTCCGAGCGTGGCGTAATGAAAGGCTATATCAACTAAGATGCTCACTATCCAGGTACAGAAGGCCGCAAAGCGCTTCCACTACGAATGGATTTTTAAAAATCTGGACTTGGAATTGTCTTCCGGTGATTCCTTGGCCATCACAGGAGGAAATGGATCTGGCAAATCCACTTTGTTGAAATGCCTCTCCGGAGCCATCCCCCTAACCCAAGGCAGCATCACCTATAGGACCGAAGGAGACATAATTTCAGAGGATCAATGGTTTAGATCCTTAGCCATCGCCACTCCTTACATGGAACTACCGGAGGAATTTACCCTCCTAGAAGCAATCGGCTTTCACTTCCAATTCAAAAAGCCCTTTGGCCATACTATTCCACAGGAACTCGTAGGACTTTTGGGATTAGAAAAGCACCAGCACAAAGCCCTGGCACAATTTTCCTCAGGCATGAAGCAGCGGGTAAAACTCGGATTGGCCATCTTTTCTGAGGCACCTTTGCTCTTGTTGGATGAGCCTACTTCCAACCTCGATAAGCAGGGTATAGCCTGGTACTTGGACACCATAGACCGCTGCGCCAAAGATCGCATCGTCATTGTCTGCTCCAACGAGCCTAGAGAATATGCATTCTGTCAAAATAAAATATGCCTGGAAGACTTCAAGTAACCATTTTGAGTCGTATTCTTGTTTGTTCTTGTAAAAAAAATCAAACCCAACCCTTATGAACCTTCGTTTTTTGCCGATTCTAATTCTCTCAATTTTTAGCTTAACCTTGATTTCTTGCAAAGAAGACGCCAAGCCCGTAGACAAGAAAACACCCGAGCAGATAGCTACCGAGGCTTTAACTGGCACCGGCACCCAGCTTTGGACTGTGGCAGGTGGTGGCTCCGTGACACGAGATGGACAGAATATAACAAGCACTTTTGCCACGTTTGAACTTTTTCTAAACGCAGGTGCCTCCAAAACATATTCTACTCGGAATGCAGCTGACCTTTTTGATGCAAGTGGAACCTGGGCCTTTGCTGGCACCAACTTTGACAAGATTACTCTTTCCGGTACTAAACCTGCTGCTACGCGCGAGATCTCGTTTACTCCTTCGGGCACTACGCTACGATTAGATTTTAGGATTCCTGCTCCCGGCGCACGGATAAATGAACGTACAGGAGGCACTACTTCTATTTCAGGAAGCTATTCCTTTATCCTACAGAAAAAATAAGGGGTAAACGTTACTTAAGCGTCACCAAAGTAACCCCAGCCCCACCCCGGTCGGCATGCTCGTCTTCTAGCTTGCTCACCTGCGCCATGCTGCGCAGCAAGTTACGGCTAATCTCGCGGAGGATCCCATCTCCCTTACCGTGGACAATGCGTAGATTTTTAATTCCTAGCATGAATCCTTGGTCTATGAAGGTTTGAATCAAAGGAAGTACTTCTTCTCCACGCTTTCCTCTAAGGTCTAAGTTGGGGGAATACTCCATCATTTTATCGGTACTCTGATAAGTCCCCCTTCTCTCCGCATATTTACTCTCTTTTTTAACCTCGGCCTTCGAAATTTTCTCTAGGCGGGAAAGCTTTACATTAGACTTCAAGTCGCCAATTAGCAGTTCAACGTCCTTATTTTTGATGGCAACTACCTCGCCGATGGCGCCATTATCTTTGAGACGCACCCAGTCTCCTGCACTGATTTGACCAGCAATCACCTGCACCTCTGGATCTTTGACTACTACTTTTTCCGGTTTGATTTCCTCTTTAAATACGTCGAGTTCCTTACGTACTGACTTGGTCACTTCCTTTTCTGCCTTTCCTTCCTTGATTTCACGAATCACCGATTCAATCTTTTTATTGGTCTGGTCCAACAGATTTTTGGCTTCTAGCTTGGCCTCTTGCAAGTATTTCTTTCTATTCAGCTCAAGGCTTTCTTTTAGCTGGTTATATTCCTTCAACTTTCCCTCAAGGAGTCGGTCCCTTTCTTTGACTTCTTGAAGCAAAAGAGCATACTGGTTCTTTTCATTTTCAAGTTGCGTGAGCAGGCGGTCATAGCGAACACGCTCCTCTCCGATTTGCTGCTTGGCATAGGCTACAATTTCTTTAGAAAGCCCAATTTTTGAAGCAATCTCCAAGGCAAAAGAAGACCCCGGCTTCCCTATTTCGAGTTGGTAAAGTGGCTCTAGCTTGTCCACGTCGTAGCGCATGGCCCCATTGACAAGACCTTGGTGTTTGTTTGCTACCTGCTTCAGATTCCCATAGTGGGTGGTGATGAGCCCATAAGCTCCCAACCTATTTAGGGTTAACAGGATGGATTCTGCGATGGCTCCGCCAAACTGCGGTTCTGTACCCGTTCCAAACTCATCGATAAACAGGATGGTTTTTTTGTTGGCAAACTGCGTAAAGTGCTTCATACTCATCAGGTGAGAGGAGTAGGTACTTAGGTCGTTTTCAATGCTTTGCTCATCCCCAATGTCGATAAAAAAATTATCGAAGAGTGAACTCTTAGAGTTGGGATGTACCGGGATCAACAAACCACATTGCAGCATGTATTGCAGGAGTGCCACGGTCTTTAGTGCCACAGACTTACCTCCAGCATTTGGACCAGAGATGAGTAACAAGCGCTGCTGACCCTCCAACTGTACCGTCAAGGGGACAATCTGCTTTCCTTGAGACCTTAGTGAAATTTCCAAAATAGGATGCCGAGCTCCAGACCAGGTGAGGGTACGCTCCTTGATCAATTCGGGCTTGCAGCTGTCGGTTTTTTGTGCAAACCGAGCTTTAGCTCGGATAAAATCCAGCAAACCCAAAAAATTAGTGGCTTTGCGAAGCGCAGGAATCGCAGGCCGAAGTTGGTCGGTCAGCTTGGTAAGGATGCGGATGATCTCCCGCTTTTCCATGTATTCCAAGTCACGGATCTCATTATTGATCTCCAAAGCCTCCTCTGGCTCCATAAACACCGTTTGTCCGGTGGCGGACTCGTCGTGGATGAAGCCTCGAAGTTTGCGCTTGTTTTCCGCAGCAATAGGAATCACCATCCTACCTCCTCGGATAGTCATTGAAGCATCTTCAGGGGTGAGGCCTTTGGCTCGAGCATCCTTGAAAACCCGCTCCATCACTTTTCTTAGCCTACTTTCTTCGTAAAGTAGCTGCGTACGGATGAGCTGAAGTTCCTTGGATGCATTACTTCGCAGCTTACCTTTTTCATCCAGGACCTGGTCAATTACTTGGAGGAGCTTTAAATCCAGGTCAATAAGTAAGCCTAATAGTGCTTTAAGTGTAGGATACTCCTCACCATACTTTTGAAAAAAGGCAATGCACGATTTGAGGGTAAGTAGGGCCAATTTGACCTCTTGAAACTCCTCTTGCTCCAAAAAGGCACCTTCCAACTTTGCTTTCTCGAGATAGGGATTCAGGTTGGTGAAATTGGAAGAGGGAAAGGCCTCCCCTGCAATCAGCAATTGCCGAAATTCATCCGTTTGATCCAATAGCCGCTGGACCAGAACATAATCCGAAGAGAAGGTGACTTTATCTACATAGTCTTGGCCCAAGGTAGAGGTGCACTCTGCTTTGAGAAGCTCTTTGATCTTTACGAAATTTACTTTTTGTTCAAGATTGGCTGGGTACAGCATCAGCTCTATTCCTTAGGCGTGGAAGTATTTTCAAGGACTACTAGGGAATCGATAACGCGTGCATAGATGCGGTCCATTTTTCCTGCATCCTCTAGATAATACAGCATACTTGAGGTAAAAACCGAATCCGATACCCCATGTTTTAAAAAAATATCTTTTTCCATCAATGCATATAAAACTTGGGACGAATCGAAGGTAACGGGTAATGAGCTCACCTTTCCTTCCGTCAATTGAATATCCAAAAGGATAGAAACCATCTGTTCCTCGCTCAGAACGGCATTTGAAGAGGTAGTTGGACCGCAAGAAATGCAAGCTAGGCCCAAAAGACAGGTAAAAAGGAAGTTTTTCACGCCTCAAAATTAGGTTTTTTTAACGGATAAAATCCACCAGGTATCTGAGTCTCAGATTTTAATTTTCGCCACAAGACTTTAACTTAGCCAATTCAAATTCCTCACATGGACCAGCTGTTTGGCAAACTCAGAAAATACGAGATCATGATAAGAAAGGTGGCCAACAACCACCTCCAAGGTGAGTACCAATCGCTATTCAAAGGTTCGGGGCTAGAATTTGACGACCTTAGGCCCTACCAGTATGGAGACGACGTTCGGACCATCGAATGGAAGGTGTCTGCCAAAGGACATGGCACCTTTGTCAAAACCTTTAAAGAAGAAAAGGACCAGTCCGTCTACTTCCTGCTAGATATCTCTGGAAGCCAAGATATTGGACAACAAGGGCAGAAAAAAATTGATCAGGGCAAACTCATTGCCGGTGTCTTGACCTTGGCTGCAGTCTACGATGGAAGCCAAGTAGGACTAATTACCTATTCCGACCAGCAGGAAAAATTGGTTTTACCATCCAAAGGGAGTAAGCAAGGCGTTCGTGTAATTCGTGGAATTTTCAACCATGAAAATAAAAGCTTGAAAACAGACCTGAATGGACTTTTTTCTTTTGCGCTAAACCTCATCAAGAAACGAAGTATCCTAATCATTATTTCAGATTTCATTGACCAGGATTACGAGCGTTCCTTTCGCTCACTAGCTGAGCGACACGATGTGGTGGCCATACAGTTGACCGACCAACGAGAAGCTACGCTTCCTACCCTAGGTATCATTCCGATTTTTGATAAAGAAAGGGGCCGAACCACCTGGATAAATACTGCTTTTGGTAGCTTTTCGAAGAAAATATCGGAGACATTCACAAGCGAACGAGAGAACCTGAAAGAAATCTGCAAAAAAAACCAGATCAACTACCTTGCAATAGATTCCAAGCAAGATATCGTGTCTCCCCTTATCGACTTGTTTAAGTACCGTAATAAACGAATGAAGCGTGGGTAGATTCGGTAGTTTCATTGGCTTACTCCTCTTCTCCTTGCCGCTCACCGCGCAGCAGGTGCAAGTAAATGGGTACTTCATGCAGGATTCTGCACGACTTGGGGAACGGGTGGGCTTCGTTCTCAAAGCAAGTTACCCGCAAGCCAGCCAGCTTATCTTTCCAGATTCTACTCACGACTTCTCCCCTTTCGTTTTCTTGGAGAAAAAAACCTTCATCACATCAACTAGCGAAGGTTTGACACAAGACAGTGCCGTGTATTTCCTCTCCAACTTTTCCTTGGAACCTTCGGCCTATTTGTCCTTGCCTGTCTTTGAATTGAACCGCTATGACAGCATTTCTTACTTTACTCCCGCGGCGGAGCTAGTCCTTAAACTCACCCTAGACTCCATTCCGGAAGAGCTTGTTTTCCAAGAAAATAACGTCTACCAGCCTCTTGAAAAGCCCTTTAACTGGTTTGTTTTCAGCACGCTTATTGGGGGAATTCTTCTCGGCTTAGTCCTTATTTTCTTAATCTTCGCAGACCGCATCAAACGTCTATTTAGAAAAAATAGAGAAAAGCTCAGATGGATACAGTTTGAGCGAAAGTGGAAAAAACTAGCAGAACAGTTACAAAAACATCCAACGCAGGAGTTGGCCGATGAGGTGGTAGGGCTTTGGAAGGGGTATTTGGAAAGTTTGACTTCCCAACCATTCCAGGAATGGACTTCTAGTGAAACCGCAGCCGCCCTTGACGACAAGGAAGTATTTATAGCTTTGCGGAGCATCGATATGATCATTTATGCCGGTGTAGAGGGTGATACCAACACAGCCACTGCCTACCTATTGGAAGTTGCCAAAATCAAGTACCAAACTTACCTAAACCAAATCAACCATGAGAGAGTCACTCGCTGAGTTTTTTTCTTGGTCTTGGTTTCTTCCTGAGACGTTTCGTTCCTACGAATGGGAAAATCCACTCCTACTAAATTTGCTTTGGATGATTCCGTTGTTGGTGTTGATTCGAAAGTTTGTAAAGTTTTTGAAGAAACCCGTACTGGAGTTATCCCTACCAAAGCGCATTGCCAGAGCCAACCCATGGACTTATTTGAGGTTAATACCTACTGGATTTTTCTTTCTCTTCTTGATCTTTTTGGTAATTGCTGTGGCACGACCACAACGCAGCAATGAACGCGTAGAGCAGTTTACGGAGGGAATTGACATCCTCTTGGTGATGGACATCTCAGAATCCATGGACTTGCAGGACTTTACACCCAACCGCCTTGAAGCGGCTAAGAAAACAGCAGTAGATTTTATTAATGGCAGGTTTGGCGATCGAATCGGTATGGTTGTTTTTTCTGGAGAGGCCTATTCTCTCTCACCGCTTACAAACGATTATGGTTTGCTTACAAGTTTAATTGATGAGATCAGCTTTTCTATGATTGAGGCCAAAGGTACTGCAATTGGCTCTGCAATTGCTGCAGGCACCAACCGAATGAAAGACAGTGAATCTGCCTCTAAAGTAATGATCTTGCTTTCTGATGGAGAAAGTAATGCCGGAAATGTAGACCCAATCTTTGCTGCGCAGTTGGCTACAGCTTTTGATATCAAGATCTATAGCATCGCTGTGGGAAAAGACGGGATGGTTCCCTATGGTACAGACTTTTTTGGCCGTCCACAGCTAGTAGAAAGCTACCTCGATGAGACCACCCTTCGTGAGATTTCACGCATCGGCAATGGTCAATTCTTTAGGGCATCTGATGGCAAGGCATTGAACAGTATCTTTAAGCAGATAGATACCTTGGAAAAAACAGAGATTTTGGAGAACCGTTACAAGGAAACGGCTGATTTTTACAGAATCTACCTCTTCTGGGGCATGCTGTTTTTTATGATTTGGATGGCGTTGAAGAGCACATTCCTTAACAACTTTCTACTCGACTAAATTCAGCTGTCGCTCCTTTTTCCATTGGGCAAGGCGCTTGTCCATCACAGCAAACCACAGCGGAGGAAAGCAGGCCAAAATAATCATCGCTGAATAACCTGCAGGGAGTTGGGGACTATCATCGCTATGTTCTAACACCTGGTACCTTTTGTAGGCATTTGCATGGTGATCTGAATGACGCTGAAGCTGAAAAAGCAGGAAGTTGCTCACAAGCTGGGAAGCATTCCAAGAATGAAGCGGAGTGACTTTTTCGTAGTATCCTGACGCTAATTTTTTTCGTTCCATTCCGTAATGCTCCAGGTAGTTGACCAATTCTAGCAGAGAAAAGCCTAAGAAGCTCTGTACTAAAAAGAAGACAGGAAGCTCCCACACTAGTCTACCCTGAAGCAGGGAAAATAGGCCAAAAAAGAGCCCAACGAATGCGACAGGCAATACTTGAAACCAAATCATCTGGTTGGCCATTGACCAAGTTTTCACTCCCTTTTTCTTCAAGCGTTCTTGTTCAAGTTCCCAGGCACTAGCAAAACCCTCAGTCACCGATCTCCACCAAAAAGCATAGAAGGTTTCCCCTTTTCTACTGGTTGCTGGGTCATCTGGGGTGGCCACACGTAGGTGGTGGCCGCGGTTATGCTCAATAAAAAAGTGCATATAGCATACCGTCATGAGCAATATTTTGGCGTAGGTCTGTTCTATTTTTTCTGTACGATGTCCCAATTCATGGGCTACGGTAATGCCGATGCCACCGGTTACCAATGCC
>JBIIFN010000100.1:0-8358 GCA_044237325.1 Algoriphagus sp. | reverse complement strand
TTAAGTGATCTGCAGGCGCAATTACGAGTGTTGCGTCTGGATCGAAGGAGGCAATTTTATAGGTGGCGTAGGCAATGCAGGTAGCTGTGTTTTTGCGCAGCGGCTCGGATAGAATCTGATGAGCGGATAACTCGGGTAGCTGCTCCTGCACCAATTCCACATAGGCCTGGTTGGTGACCACAAAAAACTGTTCCGGGGTAGCCACCTCTCGAAAGCGATCATAGGTCATTTGAAGCAGGCTTCTACCTGTTCCCAAGACATCTAAAAACTGCTTGGGCTTGCTATTTTTGCTGTAAGGCCAAAAACGGGAGCCAATACCTCCGGCCATGATTAAGATGTAGGGGTGGTCCTTCATGGAAGCTTAGACAATTCCTTCTTTCATTAAATCATGAATATGGACAAATCCCGCGATTTTATCGCCATCTAGGGCAACCAATTGCGTGATATTATGGGTTTTCATGAGTGCAAAGGCTGCCGTTGCATAAGCATCTACCGTTACAGATTTGGGATTTGGGGACATAATCTCCGCGGCGGTAAGTGAGTCAATGCTGAGACTTTTTTGCAGCATCCGGCGTAGGTCACCATCTGTAATGATTCCTTTCAAGTGGCCTGCAGCATCTTGAACGGCAGTGGCACCTAATCTTTTGCCAGAAATTTCGACAATAACTTCCGCAACACTTGCTTGCTCATGGACTACCGGCACTTGATTGTTGCGTAGCAAGTCTCCTACTTTAAGGTAAAGCTGCTTTCCCAACGATCCTCCTGGATGGTAGCGTGCAAAATCCGCAGAAGAAAATCCTCTGCCTTCTAGCAAGCATATTGCCAGCGCATCTCCCAGCGCCAAATGTGCGGTAGTACTGGTGGTTGGGGTCAAGTTGTGCGGACAAGCCTCCTGAGCAATGCTGGCATTGAGTAAGAAGTCAGCCTGCTCGGCGAGGTAAGATTGTGTATTGGAAACCAAGGCTATAATCTTTACTCCCAGTTGCTTGACCAAAGGAAGGAGCACTTTAATCTCCGCCGTATTTCCCGATTTAGAAATAAAAAGTACCGTATCGTCCTGCTGGACCATTCCCAAATCTCCATGAATGGCATCCGCGGCATGCATAAATAATGCGGGAGTACCAGTAGAATTTAGTGTTGCCACCAACTTATTAGCAATCCAAGCACTTTTACCAACTCCCGTGATAACAATGCGTCCTTTGGACTGCAATAAATAGTCAACGCAGGAGTCAAAATCTTCCGTAAGTAGCGATGCTAGGTTAGCAACAGCTTCGGATTCATTTATGAGCACACGAATTGCGGTGTTTCTAATATTTTTAGCTAACTTCAATTTTGCCTGCGTTAAGCCCTAATAATATACAAAGGTATAAAAGTAATCGTTCAATCTGTAACCCAGATAGACATCACCCTCAAAGCCCTTTCTTCTAGTGGAAGAAAACGTAAAGTTAACGCTTAAAAATATATTCGGATTTAGTCAATTCCGTGGCAATCAAGAGCCTATAGTTGACAACCTGCTCAACAAGCGAAATACGTTTGTGATTATGCCTACGGGCGCAGGTAAATCGTTATGCTACCAACTTCCTGCGATTGTCAGTGAGGGAACTGCGATTGTGATTTCTCCTCTAATTGCTTTGATGAAAAATCAAGTGGATCAGCTAAATGCGATTGGCATCAATGCCCATTTTTTAAATTCCACACTGACCAAATCTGAAGCCACAAAAGTGAAAAATGAGGTCTTGAAAAAGAAGACCAAATTGCTTTATGTTGCCCCAGAGTCACTAACCAAGGAAGAAAACCTTGCTTTTCTTCGGGAAGCACACTTGAGTTTTGTGGCCATTGACGAGGCACACTGTATTTCAGAGTGGGGACATGATTTCCGTCCAGAATACCGAAAAATAAAAGCAATTGTAGCTCAAATTGCGCCACACCTTCCCATCATTGCCCTAACGGCCACGGCCACACCTAAGGTGCAGCAGGATATTCAGCGCAACCTACAAATGGAGGAGGCTGACTTGTTTAAGTCTTCGTTTAACCGAACTAACCTATTTTATGAGGTTCGTCCAAAGGTCAAAAACGAGTCAAAAAAGTCGCTAATCAAGTTTATCAAGCACCACAAGGGCAAGTCGGGGATCATTTACTGCCTCAGCAGAAAGAAAGTAGAGGAGATTGCTGAGCTACTTAAGGTCAACCAGATCAATGCTGCTCCCTACCATGCGGGCTTGGATTCTGCCATACGCATCAAAACTCAGGATGATTTCCTAAACGAAGAACTAGACGTAATCGTGGCCACCATCGCATTTGGCATGGGCATCGACAAACCGGACGTGCGCTACGTCATTCACTATGATGTACCCAAATCTCTAGAGGGCTACTACCAGGAAACTGGAAGAGCAGGTAGAGATGGGCTGGAAGGTCATTGCCTGATGTTTTATCGCTACGAGGACATTGTCAAGCTCGATAAGTTCAATAAGGACAAGGCCGTCACTGAGCGTGAAAATGCCAAGCTGCTTCTTCAAGAAATGTCAGCCTATTCGGAAACGGGCGTATGTCGACGGAAATTTATCCTCAACTACTTTGGCGAACTTCTCGAAAAAGATTGTGGGTTCTGCGACAACTGCAAGCGCGAGCGCGAAACGTTTGATGGCATTCAGCCTTTGACGATTGCACTGGAGTCCGTCAAGCAAACCAATGAACGCTTTGGTATTGAGCACCTGGTGAAGGTAATTCAAGGCGAGACGGATGATTATGTAACTAGCTACCAGCACGATACCTTGCCCGTCTTTGGAAAAGGAAAGGATGAAGTTGAAAAGCACTGGACTTCGGTCATCCGCCAAGCGATGATCGCAGGCTTGCTGGAAAAAGATATTGAGAATTACGGTTTACTCAAGCTCACTCCCAAGGGAGAGCGATTTTTGGAAAACCCCTACTTGGTGGTGCTCTACCGAGACCAGGACTTTGAAAAGATGGGTCTTGAAGAGGCACAGGAAGAGCAGCTCCAAACCGCTCAAGCCTACGACGAAAAATTGTTTGAGCTTCTTAAAGCCGAACGAAAGCGAGTTGCCAAGTCCAAGGGTCTTCCTCCTTACATCATCTTCCAGGATCCATCCTTGGAAGAAATGGCCACCCTCTACCCTACTACCAAAGAAGAACTTGCCCAGATCATGGGCGTTGGCGTGGGGAAAGTGGCCAAGTTTGGAAGCACCTTCCTACAAGTCATCCAGGACTATGTCAAAGAAAATGAAATAGAAACTGCTGCAGAGGTTATAGTAAAAACTGCCGGCACACGGTCCAAAGTAAAAATTTCAATTATTCAACAGATTGATCGGAAGACCAATTTGGAGGAGATTGCCCAAAATCTAAATCTGTCGCTGGTGGAATTGCTTCAAGAGATTGAACAAATCACCTACAGCGGCACCAAACTCAATATTGACTATTACATTCACCGCATCATGGATGATGACAGAGAAGCGATTCTCCACGATTATTTCATGCAGGCGGAAACTGACCATATCAAGGCTGCCTTGGATGAGCTGGAGGGAGAAGACTTTGCAGAAGATGAGCTGCGGGTGTACCGAATCAAGTTTATTTCTGAACACGCCAACTAAACAAAAACGAGTCCATGAATATCCTCTTATTGGGCAGTGGAGGCAGAGAACATGCCTTTGCCTGGAAGATTGTACAAAGTCCCACTTGTAGCCGTCTGTTTGTTGCTCCCGGCAACCCAGGCACGACTACCATTGCACAAAACGTTGCCCTTTCAGTTACTGATTTCCTAGGGATATACCATTTTGTCCTTGCCAACGCCATTGATTTGGTGGTGATTGGCCCAGAAGAGCCTTTGGTCAAGGGATTGGTTGACTACCTCCATGCCCAGGCCGAAACTGCAACACTACTCGTAGTAGGCCCCTCCCAACTGGGCGCTACCTTGGAAGGCAGCAAAGACTTTTCTAAGCAGTTTATGCAACGGCATGGTGTTCCTACTGCTGCCTACGCCACCTTTACAGCGGAGCAGCTGGAGGAAGGCCTGGCTTACTTAGATCAACATGCCTTGCCGATTGTACTCAAAGCGGATGGGCTTGCTGCAGGAAAAGGAGTGTTGATTTGCGAATCGCATGCGGAAGCCAAACAATACCTGAAAGAAATGTTGATTGACGCAAAGTTTGGCGATGCCTCCTCCAAAGTAGTGGTTGAAGAATTTCTTACGGGCATCGAATTGTCCGTATTTGTGGCAACAGATGGAACGAGTTACAAGATTTTGCCTGAGGCCAAGGACTACAAGCGCATTGGTGAAGGAGATACTGGCTTAAATACAGGTGGCATGGGCGCGGTAAGTCCCGTGCCTTTTGCGGATGCGGCCTTCCTACAAAAAGTAGAAGAGCGCATCGTTGTGCCTACGATTAATGGATTAGAAAAAGAAGGGATTTCCTACCGTGGCTTTGTCTTTATTGGCTTGATGAACAAGGATGGAGAACCTTTTGTCATTGAATATAATGTGCGGATGGGAGACCCAGAAACTGAGGCCGTTCTTCCCCGCATTGAAAGTGATTTTGTAGCTTTGCTTGTAGCGATAGCTGGAGGCACCCTCTCCTCCTATGCCTTGCAGATTGCACCCACGTACTGTACCACTGTGGTGATGGTGAGTGGCGGTTATCCTGAAGCCTACGAGAAGGGATTTACCATTTCCCTACCAGAAAAAACGGACCAAGCAGTCCTCTTTCATGCAGGTACGATGGTGGATGGAGTAGGAAATCTAGTCAACCAAGGTGGTCGAGTGATGGCCGTTACAGGTATGGGTGAAGGGCTTCATGAAGCATTAGACCATGCTTATGCAGCCATAGATAGCATTTCTTGGAAGAAGGCCTACTTCAGAAGGGATATTGGTCAGGATATTTTACGATTGATAAAGTAAACGAAGATTAGAGGCGAGAGCCCTGTAGATAAATAAATATGTCTGGATGTAGTTCATGCTCTACCACCTCAGGTGGTACGGGAGGTTGCCAAAACAATGGCACTTGCGGAACGAGCGATTGCAATAAAATGAATTCTTTTGATTGGCTGACCCAGATGGGTATCCCACAACTCGACCAGTTTGACGTCGTGGAAGTCAAGTTTAAAGGAGGAAGAAAAGAGTATTTCAGAAATGTAGATTCCCTGTCGTTAAACACGGGAGATCCTGTGGTAGTGGATGTCCCCAGTGGGCATCATATCGGCTACGTGTCTCTTCAGGGAGAACTCGTACGGCTGCAGATGCAGAAAAGAAAAGTGCGCAACGACGACAATATCACACGCATTTACCGTATAGCCACACAGAAAGACATGGAGAAATGGGACGAGGCGAAAAATCGTGAAATCCCAACGCTATACCGCTGTAAGCAGATCGTGGACGAGTTTAAGTTGACCATGAAAATGTCTGATGTGGAATTTCAAGCTGATAATTCCAAGGCTACTTTTTACTATTCAGCAGAAGACCGAATTGATTTCAGGGAGTTGATCAAAGCACTGGCGGGCGAGTTTAAGGTGCGCGTCGAAATGCGTCAAATCAGCCTTCGCCAAGAAGCGGGCCGTTTGGGCGGTATAGGCGTATGTGGCAGAGAACTTTGTTGCTCTACCTGGCTGGTCGATTTTAAAAACGTAACCACTTCGGCTGCACGCTACCAAAACCTTTCGCTCAATCCTGGCAAACTCAGCGGGCAATGTGGTCGCTTGAAGTGTTGCCTCAACTACGAGTTGGACACCTATATGGAGGCCATTAAGGACATCCCTCAAGTAGAAAAGCCTTTATTGACCGAGCAGGGACCTGCCAAGCTCCAAAAGACCGACATCTTCCGAAAATTGATGTGGTTCAACTACAACTACGAAAACGACTGGCACAGCATCTCCTGTGACCGTGTGAGGGAAATTCAAGCCTTAAACGAGCAGGGAACGAAGGTATTTAGCCTACAGGTAAATCAGTCCACGGAAGTGGAAGATTTGGCAGCGCAGTCTACCCGTGAATTGGAATTGTTGGATAAAAAGTTTGCCAAGAAGAAAAAGAAAAAGAAGCGACCTACCGAGGGACAGGCACCACGGCCAGCAGGCAATGGTCCACGGCCCGAAAACGCTTCTCCAAGGCCTCAGCAGCAACGCCCTGAAAACGCTGGTCCAAGACCTCAGCAGCAGCGAACGAACGTTGCTCCAGGGGCACCAAGACCTGCGGAAGGCTCAGGCGAGGGACAAGCACGTAGTTCGGACAACAACCGATGGAAGAATAAAAATCGGCCTAGGCCATCCTCCACACCAGGACAAGGGACCGGAAATCTTCCAAGGCCAGAAAATAGCGGAAATCGCCCAGAAAATCCCACCCGCTCGGAGGCTACGCCCCGACCGGATGCTTCTCCTAACCAAGCGGCTGGGAATTCTTCTGAATCTCCTCGGAGATTTCCACCACGTAGAAACCAAGGTCCAAACGGAAATGAAGGCAATGACTAAAATTCGAGTGGTATTCTGGCTAGCGAGTACCCTCCTTCTCGCCTCTTGTGACGGAGAGCGTATGTATGAGAATTTCCAGTCTTTTGATCAAAATGGCTGGGAAGCATCAGATACTGTTGCTTTTGACGTGACTGAACTCGATAGTGTTACAGGCAAATCCTTGGTAGCGGTGCGCTACACGGAGGATTTCCCCTTTTCCAACCTCTATATCAAGCTAATTTATCGCGATTCAAGCAAGCTTGTTCTTCGAGACACCGTGTGGAATATGCCCATCTTTGCTACCCAATCTGGTCAACCCTTGGGGAAAGGATTTGGTAATACCTATACCACCTACGACACCCTGCCTTTTGCAATTCCTGCTCAGACTAAAGAAGTACTGCTACTGCAGTACATGAGGCAAGCAGAACTTCTTGGTGTCGAAGCTGTAGGAATAAAGGTTCTTCGGCCCGAGGAAAAACCCTGAGATTTCCTTTTGACATGTAGGTTAAGTAAACTGGCTTAAAGTCCTTATTCGGTGCAAAAGCCTATACGAAGGCCTCAGCAGATTATCAAAGTATATTGTTTGATTGTCAATAGCTTACCTTGTTTTTGGTAGAGTGCACGTTTGTTTCTCAAGTAGCCCTTGTGAAAATCTTTTCAATTGGCTTATATTTGCATCACTTTGGCGGAGGAAGTTATTTTCCGAATAGGCCAAACGGATTAGAGAGTTGGGTGAGTGGCTGAAACCAACAGTTTGCTAAACTGTCGTACGGGTTATACTGTACCGGGGGTTCGAATCCCCCACTCTCTGCATAAAAAACAAAAAACCTAATTCGTGCTGAATTAGGTTTTTTTATGCCCTTTTCTGTAGAAAAAGCCTGAGCTAATTCTTCTGAATGACCAAGCTTAGGACCTAGTTGACAGGAAGGCTCTAGCTCGATCTAGGTCTTCCTGCGTATCGATAGCAATTGCCTGGTGATTCGTCTCTACCATTCGAATGGCTATGCCACGCTCAAGTAAGCGAAGCTGCTCAAGCATTTCTACCTGCTCTAAGTTTCCTTTGGGCCAAGCCGTAAACTGTAAGAGCAACTCCCGACGATAGGCATACACACCGATGTGTTTCCAGTACCCTACCCCACCAGCACCTTCCCGTGAATAGGGAATGGGAGCACGTGAAAAATAAAGGGCGTTTTGATTTTGATCCAGCACCACCTTCACAGCATTGGGATTGGTAACTTCACTGGAATCAAGAGAGCACATTAAACTAGCCACTTGAACATCTGGTTGCTGAAAGACCGTAACCAGATCTCGAAGCGTCTTCGCGTCTTGAAAGGGTTCATCCCCTTGCACATTGACAATGAGATCGGCATCCACTTGTCCTAGGGCCTCTGCAATCCGATCTGAACCACTTTCATGTTCTTTGCTACTCCTTACCACCTTTCCACCTATGGCTTGAATTTGAGCTTCAATTTGATCATGATCAGTAACTACCCACACGGCATCAAAAACGCCAGTCTCAAGAGTACTTAAATACGTTCTTTGAATAACAGATAACCCACCCAAATCCTGTACCAGCTTGGCTGGCAAGCGAGTCGAAGCATAACGTGCGGGAATTAGTGCAGCAATTTTCACAAGTGTGAGCCTAGTATATGAATGAAACAAATAAGCTTAAATAAGCGCTAGCACGACTTGATAACTTTCCAAAAACGAAGCTAAAAGCAGTTATTAGCAAATTATCAAGATGCCCTATTTGGAGAAATAGATTGCTATTTTTTGGCAACCTTACTTAGCACTACCTGTACGAATCAAGGGTTAATAAAACCGGACGTCACAGCCGGGCACCTTCTCTTTGAAAGTCTCTACAGCACGTGGGGTAAGCTTTGTATTGAAACAACTTAATTTCTTCAGCCC
>JBIIFN010000099.1:0-8420 GCA_044237325.1 Algoriphagus sp. | reverse complement strand
GGTTGCGCCTGGCATATCTATGCCATAAATGTTATTACAGTTTGTTCCACCTATCGTTCCTGTTGAATTGTTTGTAATATTATTAATTGCAACCCCATTATTAATTGTAATTGCAGCAAAATTCCCTTGAATAGATCCATTATTGGTCAAATCCGTACCTGTTGAACCACTTACAAACTTTAAAGTCCGATCAGTCCCTGAAATTGACCTAGAAGCATTATTTGTTAAAGTAACTGGGGAATAAAAAGTAATCCCTCCTTTACCACTCATCACTCCATTATTTATAAAGTTAGTTTTGACACTACTATTAAATGCATTAAAAATTGCTCCATTTCCACCAGAAAATGTGCCATTATTCGTAAAATTCGGTAAATTAATGGAAGAACTTGAAGACCCAGCAGTAGCTACACTACCTGTATTTGAAAGAGTTACCCCTGAATTCACTACAAAATCCTCTCCACCTGCAATTACTACAGTTGAACTGGTGCTTGATGAAATAACTTGCGCATAAACAACTGATGTGCTAAAAAAAGCAAAAGCTGATAGACTTATTTTGAGTACTACACCTAACTCCTTAATTAATTTTCTCATATAAAATTTAATTTTTTATTTATCTCTTTATCGCAAATCAGATTTGTACACCAATTGGAATTAATGAATAGGTATTCAATTGGTACAAGTGTTAAGTAAATGCTTTTTTACGCCACCCTCCTGCCCATATTTAGATTAAATCAATCCCTTACAATTGAGGACAAGCTTCTTTTTGGAAAGGTGAATCCATGTGATTTAATCCCATAGGATTTGTTTTTAGCCTGCAATACCCAAACTACTGTTCAGTAAATCAGATTTCCTTTAGCTTAAATACACTTAAATTAGGCAATGTCGCCATTTTAAACCTCTAAATCAACAGGTAAACTCCTCATCAATAGATAGATATGCTAGATCTTAATTCAAAAGATCAGCCTGATGACATGTCTTACCGGACGTTGCTGCGATTCGCCTGGTAAAGGTGTCTTGAATTGACAGGCATCCAAAAATTAAAGCGTTTCAATTACTGCAATTGAAACACTTTATTTACACTTAAAAAACGGGGTGGCTAATACTCCTGAACTTAAAAACGCACTTAACTCACTGAATCCCTATTTTTTATTCCGAAATTCAGATGGGCTAACTTTAAATTCCTTTTTAAACGCATTGAAAAAAGTAATGCGTGAATTGTAACCTACTTCATCCGCCAAAGACTCCAAGGTAAATGCCTCCAAATAGCCCTTTTCAATTTTTTCTTTGGCTAATTGATTTCGGTAGTGATTGACTAAATCCTTAAAATTTTTACCATACACCTGGTGTAATATCTCCGGTAGATGTCGCACAGAGATTTTAAGCCGTTTTGCTAAATCAGCTACAGTCAAGTCCTTTTCTTTAAAAATAAATTCTTGTTCGAATAAATGAGCTAAAATACCTTTTAACTCATCCAAATCTGAGGAAGTCTTCTCCAGAACTTTTGAAAGCTGATCTCCTCTATCCAGTGTAGGTTTTAAAGAAAGCCCTTTTTTTATCGGTCTTGTACCGACTTCTCTCTCGTCAAATTCTTGAAATCCTAAGGTCAGCTTTGTCTTTCTCAATACCTCAATAACGTAAATAAAAATTGTTATGGAGAGTATAAGCGTACTTAGATTTCTCACAATCGGAAAAAAAATGCCCGAAAAATAATATTGAATATTAAAAAAGTAGGTGATAAAAAAAACAAGTTGAAAAATCCCAAAGTAAACCAATGATGCTTTAAACCAAGAGTAAATCCGATCGGATGTTAAATATTGTTGAATTAAACCAGCTTTATGAATCATCATCCACGATTTAAAAAAGTAAAATCCCATCAACAAAAATCGAAAAATATCGATCCAAATCATGGGGATTAGTCCGTGGACAGAAATCATTAACTCTTCTTCGTACTTCATAATATACTCAATTACTACCCGTTTTTCGGAAGCACTCTTTGAATAGAGGGGGATCAACTCTAAAGCATGAAGAACTGCGGGCAAAAAATGAAGGATCTCTTTTCTTGTTATTCCATCCTGATTCGTAATCATCCCTTTTACGCCTATGTAAAAGAATGGAGCCATCAAAAACATTAAGGGACTCAAAAACATTAAAAAATGCGGGAACGCTAACAATATCTTAGCCTGGTATAAAAAAATCTTGACTACAAAAAAAAGAGAAACTAAAAAAAAGGATGCTCCTAGGTATTTGAGCGTTGATTTTTCCCTCAAACTTGAAAGTAGAATGTAGGAGGATACCCCGAAAGTGGCTAGAGATAAAATTTGTAGAACAGTAACCAACATGGGACAAACCTAACCTTTTCATAAAAATAAAAAAAAGTTATTCAAGACCTATCCATCCTGTAAGTATTCTAATCCTAGCCAATAATGATGTGTAGGATGGATTAATTTTAACTAAACTGCTCGAAAAAATTATCCTACTACCCAAAAATCAACTTAATCGCTGCAAAAGCCAGCACAAAAGCCAAAAGATAGGTCAGGAACTTGGGACTCCATTTTTTAGCACCGAAATAGGCGCCAAGCGCTCCGCCGGCCACGGTGAGCGGAAGTAGCATCCACAGTTGGGGACTCAACTCCACCTGAAATACCGAAGCACCTAGAAATCCAGCAATGGAATTCACAAAAATAAAGAGCGCACTTACTGCGGCTGTTTCCTTCACACTTGTCCATCCCAAAAGCAGAAGGATCGGAGAAAGAATTATCCCTCCACCAATGCCAATCATCCCCGAGAGCAATCCGATACTTCCGCCGAGGATAGCCACCATCCAGGGCTGCTGGGTGATTTTGGGTTGAGCAGATACGGGGAAAAGTCCAGCAAATCGCAGCACCGGAAAAAGAAGCAATACCCCAAGCACCTGTTTGTAGATAGTGGCATCCAATAAAATTCGCCCGCCAAGGTAGGCTGCCGGAACGGAGAAAATCACCAAAGTGAGGAATAGCCGAATGGGGAAGACTGCTGCCTTCCGGTAATTCAAAAAGGAAATCAGAGAAACAAATACGTTTAAGATCAAAGCAGAAGGACGAATCTCCTGTGGAGCAAAGCCCATCAAAGCCAAAATCATGAGGTAACTACTCGCCCCTCCGTGCCCTACAGCAGCATACATAAAGGCCGCAAAGGGCATCAAGAGGTACAAGAAATAGTCCCAATTTTCCATGTTACCAGGGATAAAACGACACCAGAGTTCCTTCCTTCAGGGATTGTTGATCCTCTCCAATCTCGATCAGGCCATCTGCCGATCCAAAGGAAAGGAGGTTGAAGGATTCTTGTCCAGGCAAAACCTCTACCTGTCCCGCTACCAAACGCGCTTTAAGAAATACGGTCAACTTCACCTGCTTTTCCCAGTTGGTGGCCAAGGGGTATCTGCTTGCCTGCTCCCAAGCGGCTGGATTTCCCATCCATTGTCCTAAACTTGGCTTCACATACTGCATAAAGCAGGTTAGCACCGAAGCAGGGTTTCCTGGAAGGGCAAATACCAATTTGCTCCCTTTAACTCCAGCCAAAAGTGGCTTTCCAGGTTTCTGCTTAACCTTGTAAAACAAGGTTTCTACCCCATTTTCGGCCAGTCCTTCCTTCACAAAGTCAAAATCTCCCACCGAAATACCTCCGGTAAGGAGTAGCACATCGGAGGAGGCTAGCGCTTCTCCAATAACCCGAATCACCTCATTGGGGTCATCCTTCACTTTATACACCTTCACTGCAGAGATCCCTAATTGACTCAGGTAACCCAGAAGAGCGGGTCCATTGGCATTGTAGATTTGTCCGGGCTGAAGGGCCTGCCCTACCTCTACCACCTCATCTCCGGTAAGAATGATGCTTACTCGAGGCGCTGCAAAAACGGTAACCTCCTCGGCTCCCAATGAAGCCAAGAGCCCAAGTGTTCCTGGGGTAATGCGTGTGCGTTCTTGAAGGATCAACTGCCCTTGCTCACACTGAGAGCCTGCACGGCGGAGGTTCATCCCTTGGGTCAATTTTTCAAGATCAAAAAATAGTCGGTCTCCTTCTACGCGAACCCATTCCTGCTGCACGATGGTATCCGCACCCTTGGGAACAGGTGCCCCGGTAAATATCCGAACGGCAGTACCGGGTGACAGCGTAAAATCTGGAAATGTCCCTGCCTGCACTAATTGTGCGAGTGTTCGGCTATCTCCCCCATCCTTCCAAGCAAAGGCATAGCCGTCCATTCCCGAATTGTCAAAGGAAGGCACCTGCATGGGAGCATAGATGGGGCTGGCTGTCCAATATCCCAGTGCTTTTTGCAAGGGCAATTGCACTTTTTTCCCAGAAAGGGAAAGGCCCTTTAGGATTTCTTTGGCTTCTTGAACGGCTACAAATTCTTTCATTATCCTCCTATGCTGATCATGCTGCGGTTTTCGATGGCTTCTGGGTTGGCTTGTGTGTAGTCTGCCCCAAACTGACCTCCCAAAGCGGCTTGCTTTCTGGATAGGGAAAGTCGAATAATCGAGGCTACCTCTTCTCCCCTTCGCAGGGCTCCCAAGAGGTCCAGTTCTTCCTTGCCAAAGAGGCAATTTTTGATTTTTCCATCAGCCGTGAGTCGAAGTCGGTTGCAACTGCCGCAAAAATGCTCACTCATGGTGGTGATAAAGGCAAAGGTGCCAGCAAAACCGGATACTTGGTATTTTTTGGCGGTATCGTGCTGCTGATCCTCCAATTTGACTACGGCGAATCGAGGTTGTATGAGTTCGAGAAGGGCTGCGGCGGTCACCACCTGTTTGCTTTGCCAGTGATTGCCCGAAAAGGGCATAAACTCAATAAAACGCACATGAATCGGCCACTTTTCCGTGAGCTGCACAAAGTCTCCCACTTCTTCTTCGATCATGCCGTGAAGGGCTACGGCATTGAGTTTAACCCGGAAACCGGATTGAAGGAGGAGTTGGATATTGTCCCACACTTGAGAAAACTGATCCCGACGGGTTAGTTTGAAAAACTTCTCCGGCTGCAAGGTATCCAAGCTGACGTTGATGGAGCGAACTCCTGCTTTTTTGAGGACCTCCAAGTGCTTGTGAATCAGGACCCCATTCGTAGTCAGGGTGAGTTCTACCGGTAGCGCGGAAAGTTGCTCCAGAATCTCCGGAAACTCTTTTCTAGCCAAAGGCTCTCCTCCTGTCAAGCGTATTTTTTTTACGCCCAATCCCACGAAAACTTGGGCCAGATTTATAATCTCCTGAGCGCTCATCAGTTTGGACTGCGGCATCCACTCCATTTCCTCCACCGGCATGCAGTAGCTGCAACGAAAATTGCAGTGATCTGTCAGCGAAATGCGCAGGTAATCGTGAATACGGCCAAAACTATCGTGAAGCATAGCGCGATGTTAGGGATTATTGTACAAGGTACAAAGCTAATTGCGAGGTACGAGGTACGAAATACGGAATTAAAACCAATGTCAAACGCTGAAAGCTGAATAAAGAATTTCGATAGGCTCTCTACCAAGAAAATACTTGGTACTTGTTACAAACATAGCATTCTGCCAACCACCCCAATCACCTCTTTCGGTACAAACTTGGGCTCAAGCCCGCTTGTTTTTTGAAGAAATTCGTGAAGTGGGTCACTTCCGAAAATCCAAGAGCATAGGCAATTTCCGAGACGTTCCAGGTACTATGGCTGAGTAGTACCTTTGCTTCCTGCAGGATGCGTTCCCCAATCAATTGGGTGGTGGTCTTACCTGTCATCTCTTTTACAGCCCGATTGAGGTGGTTGACGTGGATATTCAATTGCTGGGCAAAGTCAGATGCACTGCGGAGTTGGATGGTGGAATGGCTTTCGTCAATGGGAAATTGCCGCTCCAACAATTCCAAGAAGATCGAAGCGATGCGCAAGGCAGCCGTACCCTGCTGAGCCTGCTTCACTCCAGCCGGCTCCAGCTTCATGCCAAAGTGGATCAACTCAAAGACCAGGTTTCGAAGGGCATCGTATTTGTACTTGTATTCGGAATTAAACTCAGTTTCCATCCGAGCAAAGAGCTGCGCTACCTGTTCGGCTTCCTCATCGCCAAGTTCAAAGACATGGGTACCTGAGGGCTGAAAAACTTCATACTGGTGGATATGTCCGAAATTCGAGAAAAAGTGAGCATTGAAGATGCAGTACATTCCCGAGCCCTCTGCATCCAAATGGTCCCATTTGTAGGGCACCAAGGGATTGGAAAAAGAGAGCGCTTGTTTTTTGACCTCGTAAACCCGATCGGCAAAATGCACCGTACTGCTTCCTTTGAAAAGCATGATTTTGTAAAAATCACGTCTGCGGTAAGGAACTGCCTTGAGCTTTCCTTCCAAATAGGGCTTCACACTGAATAGGTTGAAGTGCCCGAGGTCGTTTCTTATGTTTTCAGGAATCCAGTTGAATTTCCTTTGGTAGAACTCCTCCAGTGATTCGATCTTTTCCATAGCAACTACTTGGCCTTGTGGTAGGGGGTGGAGAAAATATACAGCAAGCCTACATTCCAGATAAAGTCATCGCCAGGAATGCTGGATTTGATTTTCTGGTTGACCAAGCCTTGAAACCCGATTGGAAATCCAGGTTTACTCACTGTAAAGTTGGAAGTGGCATAAGTTCCTGAATTGTCATCCACCTTGAGATAAAAAAGCTGGGGGTTGATTCGCATGGTAAACCCTCCACCCACAGGAACACCAGAAATGACCGTGTTTAAAGCAATAAAATTGGAGTTATCAGGAGGGATAGGATTGAAACCATGCCCTCGCAAGTAGTAGAGACCCATACTTAATTTCTTAGACACCTTGTACATGGGTGCAATTTCCATGGCCAAAAAACGCTGGCTCACCATCAATTTTTCTTCTCTTCCATTGATCTTCACGATTCGCTCTGCAAAGATAAAGGCTGGGTGTCCCCCCAAAGTCAAAGTAAAGCGCTTGTCTTTGATGGCCTTGTAGCGACCCCAAAACACAAAGGACCAGGGCTTGCCATCCATCCCAAATCGAAGCATGGGATCAAAGGAGAAGCGCTCACCCGACAAGCTCAAATCAAACAACATGGCCGGTCTACCCAAGGTAAAAGAGGGAATGATCGACACCCCATTGTTGGTGGCGGTGATCACTCCGCCAAACTGACCCGTAGGAGTTGCTGGGCTTGCTTCCTGTGCGGTAAGGGGCTGAGACCATCCCAAACTTGCAAAAAACAACACACAGATTGCCGTTCGGAGCTGTTGGAAATTTGATTTTTTACCTGAAAAATTCGACCAAATAGGCTTTAATTGCATGAGAACATCGAGTTAAGAATACAAAGATGGAACTAAGGAATAAATTTTCTTAACCATTCATCAAATGAAAATTTATGTTTTTCAAACAATTCAAGGTAGTGATTCTTTGGTGAGAGGAGAAAAATTCAATTCAATTGAAATCAGACCAAACAATTCCACCCATGATTTTTATGTTATGAATCCATCCGTTTTCTTTGATCTACCATACTAGCTCAAACTGAAAAGAAATTATGCCCTCGAACTTTTCTAAAATTTTAGTCTCTCTCTTGGTGATTCTTGTTTTTTCCCTTTTCCAAGTGGGAAATGCCCAAACCATTCGATTTGAAGGAAGGGAATTTTCACTTTCCCATGTAAAGGCCTCGGTAGTTGAGCTGAATGGAGAAGAAGTCTTAAGGATAGAGCGCGATTTGAATTCCCTTCCTTTTGACCCATCCCGGATGGGAGCAACGGTGGACGAAGCCACCTTTGCCAAAGTGAATGGACTCGACCTGAGCAATGCAGTCATCGAAGTAGAGGTATTGAGCCGTTTGCTACCTACCGCTCCCGCTTTGGCAAGGGGTTTTATTGGATTGGCTTTTCGCATCCATCCCAACCAATCGGCCTTTGAATCCATTTACCTTCGCCCTACCAATGGTCGTGCAGATGACCAGTTTCGCAGAAATCATACAGTGCAATACTTTTCCTACCCCGATTACAAATTCGATAAACTCCGAGCCACTACCCAAGGGGAGTACGAAACCTATGCCGATATCGGGCTTGACGAATGGATTCGGATGAAAATTGTGGTAAAAAATAAGTCGGCTACCCTCTACCTCAACGAACAGCAGGCCCCGGCTTTTTTGGTAAAGGATCTACTAGGTCCTACCACTTCTGGATCCATTGGACTTTGGGTAGATATTGGAACAGAAGGATTTTTTAAAAATTTTAAAATCAGTTTGTTAGAGGATTAACTTAGCTCAAAATCACAGTTTGAGGGCCGTTATTTTCTTCAACCAAAAGAACTTGAACACCCATGTTTGATTTATTCAACTCTTGGTTTGATTTCGATTGGTAAAATCAACTGCTAATAAGGAGTTTTGAACTAAATTCAGTTATAAATCAATAATTTATGAAAAAGCTAATCCTATTCTTGTTT
>JBIIFN010000098.1:0-8638 GCA_044237325.1 Algoriphagus sp. | reverse complement strand
GCCTAAATTTACCCTCTAAAATAAGATCTATGAAGTTTCTAGGAAATGTACTGGCCGTCATCGTAGGCCTATTCGCATTTAGCGTGCTTGCGCTAGTGATTTTTTTCGGTGTCCTCGGCGTCATTGCCTCCTCTTCGGAGAAAGAAGTGACCTTGGAAGCAAATACGCTCCTCCACTTGGACCTCAACGGACGCACCTTGGTGGAGCGCACCTCTGAGGATGACCAGCTATTTGGCTCCTTCCTTGACCCCTTTGGCGGGGAAAGTACTGCCGGCTTGGTGAATTTGAAAAAGGCCATCGCTGAGGCAAAAACAAACGACAACATCAAAGGAATCTACCTCAATACCGGCCTAATTGGTGCAGGACAGGCAGGGCTTCTCGAACTCAGAGAAGCCTTGGTTGATTTCAAAACCTCCGGAAAGTTTATCATTGCCTACGACGAGGCCTATTCCGAAGGGGGCTACTTTCTGGCTTCTGTTGCGGACGAAATTTACCTCAATCCTTTGGGGGGTATCGACTTCAACGGATTTTCTTCTGAAGGCATCTTCCTCAAGGGCTTTTTTGAAAAAGTAGGCATCAAGCCCGAAGTATTCCGGGTAGGTGAGTTCAAGAGTGCCGTAGAGCCGTTTATCCTGGACAAGATGAGCCCTGAAAACCGCCTACAAACTCAGTATTTTCTTGACGACATCAACCGTCAAGCCATCGAACTCATTGCCACCTCGCGAGGCATCGCCAAAGACAGCCTCCTACGCATCAACAACCAGATGCTTGTCCGCAAGCCAAAAGATGCGGTCACCTACAAGCTGGCCACTGCCTTGAAATACGAGGATGAGGTACATAGCTTGCTAAAGACAAAGTTGGGACTGAAAGAAGACGATGTCCTCACCACCATCAATGCTACTGATTTGGGCAGCATGGCCAAGAGCAAAAACGTCTCCTCTTCCAACCGCATTGCCGTAATCCTCGCAGAAGGAGATATCGTTGATGGCAACGTCGAAGGAGCAATCAGCTCGGAGAAGTTTGCCAAAGAAATTCGCAAAGCAAGAAAAGACGAGAACATCAAGGCTATCGTCTTGCGTGTCAACTCCCCGGGAGGATCTATCCTCGCCTCTGAGGTCATCTGGAGAGAAATGTCAGAAGCCAAAAAAGTGAAGCCTGTCATCGTATCCATGGGTGAAGTAGCAGCCTCTGGAGGCTATTATATCTCCGCTCCTGCTGACACCATCGTGGCACAACCCAACACCATCACCGGTTCTATCGGCATCTTCGGTATCCTCTTCAATGTGCAGGAGCTCGTCAACGACAAATTGGGTGTAACTACGGATGTGGTTTCCACAGGAGAACTCTCCGATTTTGGAAATATGGGCAGGCCCTTAACTGAAGTAGAACGAACAATCCTTCAGTCAGGCGTAGAGGACGGCTACGAAACCTTCATCGCTCGCGTGGCGGAAGGACGTGGTATGCACCCCGATTCTGTTCGTAAGGTTGCTTCCGGTCGCGTATGGACAGGTACTCAAGCAAAAGCCCGTGGACTAGTGGACGTACTTGGTGGCTTGGAAACGGCTATTGGCATCGCTGCAGCCAAGATCAAGGCTGGGGATGATTACCGCGTGGTGTATTATCCAGAGACCAAGCCCTGGTTTGAGGAGTTGATGATGACCTTCAGCGACCAGGTGCAGGTTCGCATCCTTCAAACCCAACTGGGTGATCAGTACCCACTCTACCAGAAAATTCAGAAAATCAAGCAGTACCAAGGCGTACAGGTACGTATGCCACAAGACCTCGTGATTAAGTAAGGTCGGGTACAGCACAAAAAAACTCAGCAGGCTTCTGCTGAGTTTTTTTGTGCCCAATTCCTTGGGCTAGTCTATTTTTTGCAGGAGGATTTTCCAAGCAAGTTCCACCTCACCTGCCTCCAACACTTCCTTGGCCCAACGATGCAGGTGGTCAATCCATGAATCGGCATCCAGCTGAAAGCGCCTTTTCATGTCAATTACTTCAGGTGTCAGCGCAAAGCTGGCTACTGCTTCTTCGCTAGGCAGCTGCTCCACATTGCCGAGGCGACCCAAATTATTTCCTGATAGTACGGGGCTTGTACGGATTTGTTCTGGAAGCTGGTCCACCCCTATGCCCAGGGTCAAGAGGGGCTTGGGGATTTGAAACAAGGATTCTGCGGTGACTTTGGTGTACCAATTTCCGCCCAAGCGGGCGATAGGATCTAGTTTGAGAGGATGGATGGCGCCGTTTTCGTCGAGGATCCTTTCGTCAAGGTGAATGCGAATGATCTCACAAATCACCAGGTTGCCCGCACCTCCCTGCTCTCCCAAGGAAATCACTTGCTGCACCTTGCATTCAAAAGCCAAAGGGGCTTCTTTCACGCGTGGCGGCCCAACAAGCTCGGAGGGTAAGGCAGTTAAGCCTGCTTTGATAAACTCATTCACTCCACGGGGATACTCCGTACTGGCCAAGGACATTTGCTCCACCAGGTCGTGACCAACCACATGAATGACTACTTCGGGCACCTCAAGCACGTTCTCTAAGCTGTGTTTGGTGCTATTATCCCGCACCCTTCGGGAAGGGGAAAAGACCAAGATTGGTGGGTTGGCGCTGAAAAGATTAAAAAAACTGAAGGGACTTAGGTTGACCTCCCCCGCTCGATTGATGGTGCTAGCAAAGGCAATTGGCCGAGGCGCAATGCCCCCTTGAAGTAGCGCCTGCAAGTCAGGGGTAGAGAGGTCTTTGGGATCAATCGTTTTCATTTCATGAAATTAATAGGCAATTTTAAGTGAAAGCCATCAATTCACGAATTTGTTTCCAATTATATGTCACTTCTCCGTCCGGTAGTTCTTCTTTCCTCACTGACTCTAGCCCTCTTTTTGTCAGGGCACCTTTCTGCCCAAACTCACCGGTTGGCAACTTTCAATATCCGCTGGGACAATCCAAACGACGTAGGAAACCTCTGGAAAGATCGGGTCCCACAGATTATCCAGCTAATTAAATTTCATCAAATCGGTATTGTAGGCACGCAAGAGGTATTGGCACATCAGTTGAAGGAACTCAACGAAGGCCTGGGCTACGCGGCCATTGGCGTTGGGAGAGACGATGGGAAAGCCAAAGGGGAATTTTCCCCTATCCACTACGATCCCAGCCGCTACAGCGTGGAAGTCTCGGGGACTTTCTGGCTTTCCCCAAGCCCTGACCTACCGAGCAAAGGTTGGGATGCTGCCCTCCCTCGGATCTGCACTTGGGCCAGGTTTAGTTCGGCTGCAGGGGAGCGATTTTATGTATTCAATGTGCACTACGACCACATCGGGCAGGAAGCGCGGGTGGAGAGTAGCAAACTTGTAGCTGCTAAAATAGCCTCCCTCAACACCGAGGGCCTACCAGTCATTTGGATGGGCGACTTCAACGTGACGCCAGACAATCCCGCCTACCTATACCCGCTTTCCCAGCCCAACTGGAAAGATGCCCGTCTCATTTCCCAAACGCCCTCCTACGGCCCAAAAGGTACCTTCACCGCCTTCGAATGGGATCGAATGCCGGATGGCATCATTGACCATATTTTTGTACAAGGCAAGATCGACGTGCTACGCCATGGAATTTTGACAGATAACTACGGCAAAAAATACCCCTCAGACCACTTTCCCGTGCTAGCCGAGATCGGGTTTCTCCGTTGATGCCCATTTTCTCAACTGCATAAAAAAGGCTGCTTCGTTTGCGAAGCAGCCTTTTTTGATTGAATTGGGTGCGTATTACTGCGCCAAGGCAGCCACTCCTGGAAGTACTTTCCCTTCCATGTGCTCTAGCAAGGCGCCACCTCCAGTAGACACGTAGGATACCTGATCGGTGTAGCCAAACTTGTTTACCGCGGCAGCAGAATCACCGCCACCGATAAGGGAGAAGGCACCATGACGAGTCGCTTCGGCCACGTACTCTGCGATGGCTTTGGTTCCTTTGTTGAAAGATTCCATTTCAAATACGCCCATAGGTCCATTCCAAAGGATGGTTTTGGATTCCAAAATCACTTTTCCAAACAATTCTCTAGTCTTTGGTCCGATGTCCAAGCCCATCCAGTTGTCTGGAATCTCTCCTTTATTCACTACTGACTGGTTGGCAGTATTGGAAAAGTCATCTGCGATTACCGTATCAACAGGCAAAATCAAGTTGACTCCCTTTGCCTTTGCTTTTTCCATCAACTCCAACACGAAGTCTAGTTTGTCTGCTTCCAAAAGCGAGGTACCGATGGCTCCTCCCTGTGCTTTAGCAAAGGTGTAGGACATACCTCCACCAATGATGAGGTTGTCTACCTTGTCAAGCAACTGCTCAATGATCAAAATCTTATCGGCGATTTTAGCTCCACCCATGATGGCAGTATAAGGGCGCTCTGGATTACCCAGCACCTTGTCAGCATTGGTCAATTCTGATTCCATCAAGTAGCCGGCCACTTTCTCCTTGAAATTAGCAGCAATCACCGCGGTGGAAGCATGTGCACGGTGAGCCGTTCCAAACGCATCGTTGACATACACATCTCCGAGTTGAGCAAGCTTTGCAGCAAAGGCCTCATCTCCTTTTTCTTCTTCTTTGTAGAAGCGTAGGTTTTCCAATAGCAACACGTCACCGCCTTTGAGGCTAGCCGCCATGCGGATGGCTTCTTCTCCGATGCAGTCGTTGGCAAAGCTAATTTTCTGCCCCAAAGCTGCCTCCACGGAAGATACGATATGCTTGAGGGAGTACTTGTCCTCAGGACCTCCTTTTGGTCGGCCGAGGTGTGACATCAAGATGACCGCACCACCGTCTTTCAAGATTTTTTTGAGGGTAGGTACGGCTGCCTGTATGCGGGTGTCGTCCGTTACTTGGAAATCAGCATCCAAGGGCACGTTGAAATCCACGCGAACAAGGGCTTTTTTACCTGCAAAGTTGAGGCTATCTACATTTTTTACAGTCATACTCATGGGATTGATTTAAGAGGTGTGTACTAGGTTTATAGAGAACATTGGGCACAATTTACGCCAAATTCAAGCAAGTTGGAATGGGAAATCAGGAAAGTTGCCGAGGTAGGCTTTCCGCATTTGTATTGGAGCACACTCGGGCTGTATTTTCTAAGGTACTCAGTCTGTAGGCTGCACTGCGGCACGTCTCAAGCGATCGTTAATGGCGCGACCCAAACCTTCCTCGGGAAGCTCTTCAGCCACAATCAGCGTAACAGTACTGTCGTCAAGTTCCCGCATTGCACGAAACAGGTTCTGGGCTGCTTCCTGCAAGTCGCGAGCATTACTTAAAACGATTTGCTTTTCTTGGGCCACTTCAGGAAAAAAGGAAGAAAAGCTCAACACGCCAAAGTTTTTACCTTCCTCACGGTAGCGAGCTACGAGCTGAGCTAAGTTTCCCAACACAAAGGGTTTCCGTGGGGAATAATGACTTGCCAGCTGCCCTGGAGCGCTTGGATTACTGCTGCTATGGGCTTGAATCCGCACAGGACCCACCACCGCTTCTATGTCTTTCAACTCCAACCCACCGAGGCGATAGACCACCAGCTCTTCGCCTTCAATACCCACTATGGTGCTCTCCAAACCGACGCTACAAGCCCCTCCATCTAGGATATAGGGGATTTGAGCGCCCAGCTGCGCCTCCACATGGGATGCCTGCGTGGGACTGATGTATCCAAAGGGATTTGCACTGGGAGCTGCCAGAGGAAAGTCCAGACCTGCCAAAAGTGCCAAGGTAAGCGGATGGTTGGGCACACGCACGGCAACGCGGTCCAGACCAGAAGTCACCAGGTCAGGTACAATGGTCGTTTTAGGTAGCAATAGGGTCAAGGGCCCAGGCCAAAATTTCTCGGCCAAGCGTCCTAGCTTTTCTGGAATCTCGGTTACAAAAGGGGCTACCTGCGCGAGGGAGGCAACATGAAGAATCAGGGGATCGAAGGTTGGTCGATTTTTGGTAGCAAAGATGGAAGCCACTGCTTGCGGATCCAGCGCATTTGCTGCTAGGCCATATACTGTCTCTGTTGGGATGCCAACGAGCTGCCCTTGGGTTAAATAGGCGCGGGCTTGGTCAATGTCGGTACCTACCAGAGCCATTACTTTGCTTCGCAAAAATCCTTCACCCAGGTTTCCGCCAGGGTATAGCCTAAGGAAAGTGCCATCTTTAGGTCTGCACACCCTTCATTTTTTTGTCCCAACGCACTCAAGCGCGTAACGCCAAGGAGGTAGTAGGCCTCTCCATTTTTAGGATCTAGATTGACCGTGTTGGTCAACGACTCCAGACCATGAATAGGATCATTCATGCCTAAGTTGGCTTTTGCGAGTCGAAAATGTGCTTCGGCATGGTTAGGTTCCGCCTGAACCACCGCTTGGAAGTCCAAGAGTGCATCTTCATAGGCCTCCATGGTCAGCAGGGTGGTGCCACGGTTGAAGAGCACATCCATTTGTTTGGGATCTAGCGCGGAGGCTAGGTTAAAGTCGGCGAGCGCCTCCTTGTGCTGCTGGAGCTCCATTTTAGCATTGCCTCGGTTAAACCAGGGCTTATAGTTACTGGAATCCGCCAGGATGGCCTGGTCAAATACCGGAATTGCTTCTTTGATTTTTCCTTGCTGAAATAGAGCCACACCCTTGGCATTTAACGCAACGGGATTGGTGGGGTTTTTCTCCAAAAGCTGGTCAAAATAGGTGGCTGCTTCGGCCCACTGCTGCTTGTCCATTTCTTTCAAGCCAGCATCCAATAATTCCGCTTCGGTTGGGGCACAAGCGGTAAGTAGTACCAGAAGGAGGCAAAGGTTCCAGAGGTTTTTCACGGGTGTAAATTTTGGGTAAAGATACGGGATTTGACTTAGGTAGCGGCCAGTTTTTGGCGGAAAGGAGTTGGCACGGGAACGGGTTTCATGGTGATCCGGTCCACAGATACAAGTACACTTTTGCAGGTTGCGTACACTTGCTCCTTGCCATCGCTGTCCTTGCCAAGCAGCACTTGCTCCAAGTCAAAGGAGGAATTACCTAGCCGGCTGCACTTGACCAATGCCTCCACTTGGTCAAGTAGGTGAATTGGGCGCAGATAGTCAATCTCAATTCTACCGACCACAGTACCTACGTCCATGACATTCCAGCCAGCCACTTGGTAGAGGAAAACGGCCCTTGCGTGCTCAAAATAGCTGAAGTACACCCCATTATTGACATGCAGGTAGCCATCGATGTCTGAAAAGCGAAGCTGTATGGGGGTGGAAAAGGAATACTCGGTCTTGAGTTGGGGAATATCGAAGCTGCGCATTACTGTAAAATTTCAGATTTACTGGTTTTTTCTAGCATCCTTAAAATGGAGGGGTTGTAGCCGATCAAATCGATCACGGAATCAAAGGTCACCCAGGCAAGGGAAATGCTTTCGTCGCTTCTCACGAGAGCTTCATTACTATCTGCTTCAATCAGGTAGCGTACATCGAAATGGAAATGCTCTGCCACATGGGGCCGCTCCGGGATGATGTGTTTGTCCAAGTCAAAGATGCTGGTATCCACAAACTGCAGGGAGCTAAGCCCACTTTCCTCCTGCGCTTCTTTTAGGGCTACTTCAAGCAGATTTTCGTTACCATCGGCATGTCCGCCTAGCTGCAACCACCTGCCGAGCTTGCGATGTAACGTGAGCAGGGTGTGCGTTCTTTCCTTGTTGACAATCCAAGCAGAAGCTGTAAAATGCCCAGCAAGGCGCTCCCTTTGGTAGGCCAAAGGATCTTCTGTGAGCTCCAAAAAGTCGGGTATAAACTGTCGTTCTTCCTCGTAAGGACTTCGGTAAGCTTCGAGTTGGCTTTTTAGGGTGTATCTATCCATGTTGGGGTCTATCAAAAAGCCGATCCATCAGTTCGTCGAAAGGCTTGGCATTGTGGTACAGGCGGTCCGAATAGACCGTCGCAAGAAGCTTTATATAGCTAGGTTCGTTATCAATGGTTATTTTTTCCAAGGCAATATTACCGTACAATTGGCTGATTAAATCACCTTCTGCGGGCAGTTGCAAGGGAGATTTGAAGTAAAACTTTTCTGTGGACTTTACCCGTTCGTTGACTTCTTCGAGCTTCCGATCCAGGCTAACTTGCTCGTAGCCTAGCGCCAGTATCCGGCGACTCAATCCCAAGAATAGTAACGAGAATGTCTGGGAAGTAAGCGGGGTGTCGTAGCTGACCGCAAAGCCATTGGCGTAGTCCGAGCTGAAGACATGTAGCTCGGGCCGCTCATTTATTTGGGCCCGCTTGTAGTGGTAGTTGCGAAAGACGAGCGCAAAGAGTTCTATTGCCTCGGTTGTTTCTATCCAGGCAGTCAAGTCCTCCAACTCTTTTTCTTTCAGTGAAAAATTTTCCTTCACCGCAATAGGCTGTTTTCCCTGACTGGGAAACATTTTTTTCACAAGATCGTCAAAGAAATTAGCCATTCGTGCTGCGTTTGTACCTCCCCTGCGCCAAGGCGATCACTTTTCCTTCCTCCACCAAGAGGCGAAGACAGTTGAGGTGGGCTGCCGAGGCAGGCTTGTTGATTGAGTCAAATAACTCCTCCTCTCCTAACTCCCCATGCTGCGCTAAAGTTTCCAATAGCCTCTCCTTCATTTTTTGCTCAGCGGCTAGGGCGATTTTTGCTTTCTTCTGCTCTAGGCAGCAGTCGCA
>JBIIFN010000097.1:0-8688 GCA_044237325.1 Algoriphagus sp. | reverse complement strand
GGCCAAGGTTTTTTTGGCTTGACTAATTTTTCTGGGACAGACGATAAGCTGACCTCTTACGGCTTCTTTCTTAGCACGCATACCGCTAGCTACCAACTCAAGTACTCCCCTGAGTTTTTGAATCCTGCCAATACGGCCAACAATGCCATTCACTCTATTTTTCCAAAGTACACCCCTGGATTCTCGTTGGGCTTTATCGGTATTCTGCGCTTTCACGACCAGGTCAACCTGATTTTTACCCCGAAAATCGGCTTCTACGAATACAAGGTAGATGTGAACTACTTCGATGGAGCATCAGCAAACTATCCAGGTAACGCCACAGGATCAAACACAGCGATTACCTCCCTTGGCTACCGTACCGAGGAGTTGGTCAACGAGGCTACACAGGTGGAACTTCCCTTGGTTTTTAAGTACCGGTCCATGCGCTTCAACAATACCCGCATGTACTTTATTGGCGGTGGTAGCTACCTCTTCAACACCAAGTCACAGGAGGAAATCAACCTGGATCCCATCGTCACTGCTGGCAGAGACTTTACGGTAGAGGCAGGGATGGGATTTGAGATCTACTTCAAGTACTTCAAGTTTGCCCCGGAGATTCGATTTTCCCACGGCCTCAACAACCTCTACCTGGCAGACAAAAATGCACCTGAAATACGCGACGCCATCTCCTCCCTGCGCCGCAAAAGCATCAGCATCATTCTCAATTTTCAGTAGTTTTTTTATTGTCAACGGTCGATATACCTCGGTACACAGGCAGTACATAGTCCACCGCAAGTCGTATTTCTCAAGCAGAATTTACCGTGGACAGTCAACTGTGGACGATCGACTAGACTTTTTTTGTCAACGGTCGACCGTGGACTACCTTTAATCAAATTTCTTTTTTATCTCGGAAGCCTTTGGCTATTTTGAGCCCATGAAGCCCTCCACCAAAACCGAAATTCTCGCTGGAATAAGCACCTTTTTGGCCTGCTTTTACATCATCGTCGTCAACCCAGCCATCCTTTCCGCCACGGGCATGCCCTTTTCTGCAGTACTCACTGCCACCGTGCTCGTATCTGCGTTTGGTAGCTTGATGATGGGGCTATACGCCAAAAATCCCATCGTGGTGGCTCCTGGAATGGGCATCAATGCCTTCTTCACCTATAGTGCCGTCCTGGGATTTGGCTTGACGTTTGAAGAAGCCTTGGGAGCGGTCTTCTGGTCTGGAATTCTCTTCCTACTGCTCTCTCTATTTAATACCCGGGAAAAAATCATACAAGCCATCCCTACCTCCCTTCGGCATGCGGTATCGGCAGGCATTGGATTATTTATCTGTTTTATCGGGTTTCAAAACGCCCACTTTATCGTGGCAAATCCCGCAACCCTCGTGAGCATGGCCTCCTTCAAGGACCCCGTCACGCTCACCTTTCTTGCAGGCTTGCTCTTTACCGGCGCCTTGACTATTCGCAAAATACCCGGAGCCCTGCTCTATGGCATTGCATTTACTACCCTACTCGCTTGGCCCATTGGTCGCTGGTGGGGAGATGCTGCCAGCGTCAACTTGGGCGTAGCTACCCTAGTCAATTACACGGGACTTTTCTCTTGGCCTGACTTCAGCCTCGTAGGAAAGGCTGATCTGCTTGGGTCCTTGCGCTATAGCTACCTGCCTGTGATTTTTGTCTTCACGTTTACCATCCTGTTTGATGGCATCAGCACTTTTGTGGGATTGGCAGAAGCCTCTGGGCTCAAGGATGCCCAAGGAAATCCACAGCACATGCGCAGGTCCTTACTTACCGACGCCGTAGCAACGCTTTTTGCAGGCTGCGTAGGGAGCAGCTCGGGCACAGCCTATATCGAGTCGGCAGTAGGGATCGAAGCGGGTGGAAAAACCGGCCTTACTGCCATCACGGCGGGACTCTTGTTTCTACCCTTCATGTTTTTTTCTCCCCTACTCTCTATTATCCCCTCTATCGCAAGCTCCATCGCACTGGTGCTAGTTGGCTCTTTTATGGTCGTCCCTCTTACCAAAATCGACTGGAAAAATCCTGCCGACGCCCTGCCCTCCTTTTTGACCTTGGTCCTCATCCCCTTCACCTACAGCTTGTCTATTGGAATTTCCTTTGGCTTCATTTCCTATACGATCTTGCAGTTGGCTGCTGGAAAAAGAAAGGAAATCCACCCCATCTTAATTTGGATTAGCCTACTTTCGGTTTTCTTTTTATGGCTATGAGATCACTCACCTTCCTACTCATTTTCCTTTTCACCTCTCTAGGTGCCCATGCCCAACGTATTGCCATCCTTGGCGCTTTGGATCAGGAGATTGCCATTCTCCTTGACTCGATGCAAGAAAAACAAGAAGTAGCGCGCGGAGGACTCACCTTTTACACGGGTAAATTAAAGGGGAAAGAAGTTGTGGTCGGTAAATCGGGGGTAGGAAAAGTAAATGCTGCCTACAGCACGGCTATTTTGTTAGATCATTTTTCTCCGAAGCAACTCATATTCACGGGCGTGGCAGGGGGATTGCATCCAGAATCCTTGCCTGGTGATGTGGTTATCGGCACGAAGTTGATTCAAACTGATTTTGGGCAGATCGATTCGGTAGGTTTTAAGGTCTCTCCTTTCCGCAAACTTTCTGGCGGACGATACGATGACCTCTTCATTTATTCCGATCCGGTATTGGTTCAGCAAGCCGAAGCCGCAGCCAAGCAGATAGCTTTTGTTGAAATTTCGAACCGGGCCCCACGGGTGTTTTCGGGTGTAATTGCAACTGCAGATGTATTTGTGAGCAATCAAACCACAGCTGCACAGCTGTATGCCGACTACGAAGCGCTGGCAACAGAGATGGAAGGTGCTGCTGTAGCGCACCTATGCCGCACCCTCGGGGTGCCCTTTGTGGTGCTGCGTAGCTGCAGCGACAATGCCAATCAAGTGGCGCGAGTAAGTTTCAACCAGTTTGTCGGTCCTGCCGCCCGCAATTCTGCAGGTCTAGTGCTCCAACTCCTCCAAACTATTCAGTAACTCGGCTAGGTCCTCTTTTTTCCACTTGTAAAAATATCGCGGTTATTGCCGCCCTTTTCGGTTAAGTTCGGGTTGTTTTAATCCTTACCCTTTCTTTGATCCGGTACTTGTTCATCTATAAACACGCGGCCAAGCCAGCAACCCCTTTTATGCGCTTTTTTGTTGCCCTATTTCTCCTCTTCTTTTTGTACAGCACGGGTGGACTGGCTCAAAAAATCAATGCCAGTTACCGACTGAATATTCAAAAAGCGAGTAGCCCCATTGCTATAGACGGGGTCATGGACGAAAAAGCTTGGCAAGAAGCGGAGGTGGCCAGCAACTTTTTTATGATCACTCCGATGGATACCAGTTTCTCCAAGGTAAAGACAGATGTAAGGATGAGTTACGATGATGAACAGCTCTATCTCATCGTGATCAACTACCATGCGAGCGATGGACCCTACATGGTTGAGTCGCTCAGACGGGATTTCAGTTTCGGGAAAAACGACAACTTCCTACTCTTTATGGATCCATTTGACGACCTCACCAATGGATTCTCCTTTGGCGCCAATGCGGCTGGTGCCCAGTGGGATGGGCAGATGTCCAATGGTAATTCCATAGACCTGAGCTGGGATAATAAGTGGGTATCGAAAGTCAAAAATTACGCCGACCGTTGGGTCTTTGAGGCAGCGATCCCCTTCAAATCCATCCGATATAAAAAAGGCATTCAGGAATGGGGCATCAACTTTTCGCGCCTTGACCTTAAAACCACTGAAAAATCGGGCTGGGCACCTGTACCCCGGCAATTCCCCTCCTCTACCCTTGCCTACACGGGCACACTGGTCTGGGACAGTCCTCCACCAGATGCTGGAGCGAATATTTCCCTCATCCCCTACGCCCTTGGAGGGTTTAGCAAAAATGGACAATTCGGTGAAAAGGCTTCTTACAAACGAGAAATTGGCTTGGATGCCAAGATCTCGCTGACCTCCTCTCTGAATTTGGACTTGACCATCAACCCTGACTTTTCACAGGTGGAAGTAGATCGTCAAGTCACCAACCTCGATCGATTTGAGTTGTTCTTCCCAGAGCGCAGGCAGTTTTTCTTAGAAAATGGTGACTTGTTTGGGAGTTATGGCTACAGCACGCTACGCCCTTTTTTCTCTCGCAGAATTGGACTAAATGCTCCCATCGAGTTTGGGGCAAGGCTGAGCGGGAAGCTCAACAAAGATTGGCGCATCGGAGCCCTCAATATGCAGACTGGCGCCGTGGATGAATTAGGGTTGCCTGCACAAAATTTCTCAGTAATGTCCTTGCAGCGGCAGGTGGGCGCCCGCTCGACAATTGGTGCCTTGGTAGTCAATAAGCAATCCCTGAATTACGACCCCTCCTTGGTACCCGAAAATCAAACCCGCTACACGGAATTCAATCGAAATGTGGGCTTAGAATACAACCTTGCCTCTGCCAACAATCTGTGGACAGGAAAGGCGATGGTGTTACAGTCCTTCGGACCTGAAGCTGTTGGAAGAGGGATTGCGCACGCAGCCAACTTGAAATATGCCAGCGGCAACTTGACTTGGAACTGGCAACATGAATACGTGTCTGAAAACTACACAGCAGAGGTAGGCTTTGTGCCTCGCACCGCTTTTTACAAGATCAGCCCCTCCATCGGCTACCGCTGGTTTCCAAAAAGTGCCCTCATCCTAAGCCACGGACCGGAACTGAATTCGATACGCTATTTCTCCCTAAAAGGAGTCCAAACGGACAATACCACCTACGCTACCTACAGCATCAAGTTTCGAAGCCAAAGTAGCCTATTGGTCTGGGGAGCTCATGACTTTGTGCAATTACAGCGTCCCTTTGACCCGACCAACTTCTCTGGAAGCACCCTAGCTGCAGGTACTGAACACCAATGGTCCGCAGTGGGACTGGAATACAGTTCGAAACCTCAAAGCGTCTTTACCTATGCTTTCAGTGGACGTGCAGGAGGCTATTTTGCAGATGGGAAGCGGTACAACTTGGTTGCAGACCTGGGCTACCGTTTTCAACCTTATGTGAGCTTGGCACTCAGCAGCAATTACAATTCCATCGATCTCCCTAGTCCCTGGGGCAAAACCCAATTCTGGTTGGTTGGTCCGCGAGTAGATGTGACGCTAACCAACACCGTCTTCTTTACCACTTTTGTGCAGTACAACGAGCAGATCAAGAACATCAACCTGAATACGCGATTTCAATGGCGATTTAAGCCAGCTTCAGACCTTTTTTTGGTGTACACCGACAACTACCTGCCTGCTCCTTTCTTGATGAAAAACAGGTCCTTGGTCTTGAAATTCACCTACTGGTGGAATCCTTGAGTTAATCGACTGAAATAGTAAGGAAAGTAGCCACTCCAAATAAAGGCCGCGCTCGGATAAATTGGCCGTTTTCAAAGCCAGCAGCAAATTCTACTCTAAAAATACGGAAGAGGTTATCTAGCGAATAGCCAATTTCCGTGTAGTGGGGTGAGTTTTGCGTTTTCAGGTAGTTGACAAAAATATTTTCTCGCACGCCCGAGAAGCGAAGCATGGGGAGCTGCGTAAAGATGAATTTACGGAATTGGTAGTGGGCAATGCTGGAAACATAGGATCCAGAAGTGCTGTAGCGGTAGTAATCCATCACGCGGTAGTTGGAGGCTGCACCCATGGAGGAGAATAGGGTTCGATTTCCTCCAAAATGTTTGTAGTCTTGGAAAAACACCTGGCGATTGTTGAGGAATGTTCCCGCAGTGACGTTGAAGTCTAGTTTCCCGCTCACTCCAAAAGAAAAGTCATGCTTCAGGGACGCTTCCAGCTGATCGAAGTCTGCGGCCAATCCCGAAGGGCTGAAAAGTGGCATTGCTTTCTGGTAGGTAAACGAAAGCAAAGGTGCGCGCTCATAGTTGGGGATTTTCCGTCCATTCCGAATAGAATAGGTTAGACCTGGCCTCCAATCTAGTGTCGCTTTGAATTTGGTTGCTTGGTGGTTGGCGAATGTTTCCTCTCCAGCTTCCACATTGAATGGGGTATTGGAGGAATAATCCCGCTCCGTATTTTTCGAAAAACTATAATCCGTAGTGTTTTCAAGCTGTCTCCTATCCGCCCAAAGGAACGTCAGTTGATAGCTTAACGCCGGGGACTTGCGTTGTCCCCACGTGGCTTGCACAAAATCTTGCTCGTATAATTTCAGGTAGTTTCTCCGTGCAAAAAGCGAGTAGGACGCATTGACTTGTTCCTGGATTGGATCCTCTGGATTGAATTGATACGCAAAACTACCTCCAGACACCCCCCAGTTGGCTCCAGAGCTAGGTTTATTAATGGATTGCCGAATCGCTACTTTTCCATACCATTGTTCACTCGAAAATCCATAGCGGAGTTCAGGTTCAATGCGAAACACCTTTCGGATGCGGTTTACTGAGTCTGCCAGCTTAATTTCTTCCACCTTTCGGTAATAAAATCCAAGTCCAAGTTTGTATCCTTCGACCGTATTGAAAGAAAATTTGGTCAGGTTCACGGGGAAGCCAACCGATTTACCTTTCCCGAAACTGTAGTTACCCCCCATAAATAGGTCTTGAGGTTGAAACTTGGTGCGAGCCTTTTTGGCGATGGAGTCTACCTCAGACTTTTTTGCAGCCTCAATGATGGCCAGACTATCATCGCGTTTGTATCCTTCTATTTCCTTTAGGCTAAGCGGCACGGGCCGTATACTATCCCAATAGGCCAGGTCACGCTTCAGCGCAAGTGTATCCACCTCATAGTTTCGTTCGGATACCACTCCCTTTTTCTCGTCTTCTTGGCGCTGCTGAATCACTTCCTTTTCGTATTGGTTGAGCAGTTTGCGATACTCCTTCTGTGTTTTTGGCTGTTCGCTAGCCAGCTGCTCGAGGGAAGACACCGATTTTGAAAATTTCTGGGTGTTTAGGGGTGCCTGCTGAATTTTTTCATCTACCAGTTCAGGCTTGTGCGAAAGATCTGGATTGAGTTTGATGTCATAATCTCTGGTGGAGACGAGGTAATTAAACTGTCCTGCAAAACCAAAGACCTTGCCGCCAAAGGTATACTGCTGGGTCAATGGCATCCAGACATTGGTGGCTATGGGGGAGTAGTTTTGCCGTATATGGACTTGAAAACCCAAGACCGATGTCTTCAAATCCAGGCTATGAATAGCCCACAATTCGTCGATGATATAGATATAGCCCTCAAAAACCCGTTCACCTCGAGACCTCGGGGTGACCTTAATTTTATTAACGAGCATGTTTTGATCGAAGAAACTGCCTTGAAAAGTAAATTGATAATAGATGAAGGCAGATTTGGAGAGGGGCGACACCACCTCATTCACTTGATCCTGGTAAAAGGAAGTTTGGATGTATCGAGTGGGAGAAGTACCCTGGTTGTCTCCGTTGGTCCGGATGGAGATCACTTTCTCTTCTACTTTGTTGGGCAGTGTAAACGTGATGCGTGATACGGACTCCGAGGTATAGGCTTCGTTGAGTTTGAGTCCTTCCTCGGCCAGCTTCTTTTTCAGGAAAAAGGGAGCATCGGTCAACTGTCCTGATCCTTTGAGGTACACCGTCATGGCGTAGCGCTGGAGTTGAAGTCGGTGGTAGGTGGATTTGGAAATCGCCTTTCGCATAATCGTCAGCGAAGGGTCCTCAGCACCAGCTTGTACTTCCACTTGACTGAGGTTGATCACCTGAGAAACAAGAGAAAAATCGAGCGTGACCCAGTCATTCTTTACTTCTACTGTCTGAACCTGGGAAGCGTAACCCAAGTATTGCACTACCACGTCATAAAGACCTGGTGCAAGCTTAAATTCATAACGCCCATTTTCGTTGGTTGGTACGCCATCTTGGAGGTTTCGGATGTACACAGAAGCAAAGGCCAGCGGTTCCCCTTCTGTGGACCGTACCATTCCTTTGATTCCCTGTGCTTGAAGAGAAAGCAAGGTGCCCAGGAAAAATAAAAAGCTAAGGAGGGTGTGTTTTTTGGACATATAGAGAATTGCCTTCGAAGATAGGAATCAACCAAGATACGTTGAGCTTGGTTAGGAAGTTTTAACACTGAAAAACATAAATCGGGCCGGCTGTGCAAACTAGTACCTGAAAGTCGCAGGTTACTGTGAATCGCCTAGCCAAAACCCCGACCAAATAAATGGCTTAAGCAGAAGAGCTTATCTAAAAAATTTATGAAAGTAGATGGATTTCTTCCTCGACGTAGGCTAGGTCAATTAAATTTTCGATTAATCAATAAAATTTATTTTTTTTAATAAAACGCAAATGGAAAACGTTTTCCATTATGTTTTTAATAATTAAAAAACCAAGGTGTTATCATAATGTTAATTTAATGGTAATTCTATTAAAAGTGCTTTTCGCTGCCCACGAGGCCTCAACGTGTTAAAAATTGTAAAATCCAATTTTAACCATGACTTTAGGGTTGAAATTAAGTACTCATACCAATTTCGTCCTGTTAAAAAACAAACAAACCCTATGAGAAATTATTTACCAAAACTAAAGTCATTGATGCTAGCAATGGCGCTCTTTATGGGAGCTGTCATTGGCGTGAATGCCCAAAGTCGAACCATCACAGGCACAGTCCTGGACGCGACTCTTGGAGACCCTGTTCCGGGTGCCACTGTACTTGTTAAAGGTACTACCCGAGGTGCAGCTACTGATTTGGACGGGAAGTTTTCCCTTGCACTTCA
>JBIIFN010000013.1:0-28651 GCA_044237325.1 Algoriphagus sp. | reverse complement strand
TGGAGCTGCTACCACTCTATGCGGGCAAGGAAGGGGTGGTTGCCATCGGGGAAATCGGCTACGACGACCAAACGGAAGCTGAAGATCGCTTTTACCGCCTGCAGCTGGAGCTGGCAAAAGACGTGGAGCTACCCGTGTTGATCCACACCCCTCACAGAGACAAGAAAAAAGGCACGACTCGCTCCATGGATGTGGCAGTAGAGCACGGCATGGATCCTTATTGGGTGGTAGTGGATCATAATAATGAAGAAACAGTGAAGGAAGTATTGGACCGCGGTTTCTGGGCGGCCTTTACTATTTATCCACATACCAAAATGGGCTCTGAGCGCATGGTTGAAATTGTGAAGCAATATGGCCCAGAGCGGATCATTGTCAATTCGGCGGCGGATTGGGGGATTTCTGATCCCATTGCCGTGCCAAAGACAGCGGACTTAATGCGAAAAATGGGTGTGCCCGAGGAGCATGTCCGCCTAACTACCTACCAAAACGCACTTACCGTTTTTGGCCTTAGTGGCCAAATGCACGAGGACGACTGGCTCAAGGCAGCGCCGATCGACCAAACCAAAAAAATGGGAGGCAACTCCGTCCTTCGTGGTGGGCAAGTTCCCCGCGTCGAGGGTCCTGATGACCGCGTAGAAAACTAAACCATGGCCACGAAGCTTTTTCCCTACCTCCAGCTCACTCGTCCTGCCAATGTGGTCACCGCCGTGGCAGACATTTGGGCGGGCTTTGCTCTTGCCGGAGCTTGGGATGGGATGGCTACCAATTGGATTTATGGAGATCAAAACTACTGGTGGAACCTGCTCTGGCTTTCGCTGAGCACCATCGGCTTGTATGGTGGAGGGGTGGCGTTTAACGACATTGCCGATGCCGAACTGGATGCCATCGAGCGTCCCGAGCGTCCCATTCCAAGTGGGCGCGTTTCCAAAAAAGGAGCCATCGTCATGGCCACTGTGCTACTTTTGGGCGGGATTGGCTGCGCCTTTCAGGTCAACCTGTATGCAGGCGCCCTTGCTGTGGCAGTGGCGGCCTGTGCCCTGACCTACGACTACTGGGGGAAGCACCAACGTCTCCTTGGACCCATCAACATGGGGCTTTGCCGATCAGGCAACCTCCTTCTTGGTCTCTCGGTAGCGCCTGCTTTGTTGCAGACACATTGGGCCTTGGGATTGATTCCCTTGGTGTATGTGGCAGCCATCACCCTGATCAGCAGGGGAGAAGTACACGGCAAAAACCGCCGCGCGCTCTTTCTTGGTGGGGGTATGTATGCCTCCATCTTTTTGACCATTTTCTTATTGGCTTACGCCAAAAGCCCAGGCTACCTGCAAATTCTTCCCTTCTTGGCCGGTTTGGGGTACATGCTTTTTCCACCTTTGCTGCGGGCGATACGGACCCAGGAGCCCAAGTACATCGGAAAATCTGTCAAAGCAGCGGTGCTTTCTTTGATTTTGGTTAATGCGTCCTTGGCCACTGCCTTTTCGGGTTGGCCTATTGGCTTGCTCATTTTGCTCCTGCTCCCGCTTTCTCTTGGGCTGGCCAAAAAATTTGCTGTTACCTAAGGGATAAATAAATCCATTAAATTCACAACTTGCCAGCGCCCAACCTGACTCAAGTTTCAAAGCCATGTCCACGATTCTCCAACAATCATTTTCGGTGCCCTTCCGTTATCCGGTTGCTTTTACGGAGAACCTGTTTGCAAGGATTAACCCGCTTTTTGCAAGCATTTTTCCCGAAGGACAGGAGGTGCGCGTATTTTTTGTAATCGACTCTGGCGTAGTGGCCTGCCATCCCGGGCTTATCCATCAAATCAAAGCCTATACGTCAGCCCACGCTTCGCAAATAAGCCTTGTGGCGGAACCCCTCGTTGTGACGGGAGGGGAAGCTTGTAAAAACGATCCCGATGCCTATCAACAGGTGGTGGAAGCCACAAATAACTTTGGCATCGACCGGCATTCCTATATCGCTGCGATAGGTGGAGGAGCGGTGCTCGACATGGTGGGCTTTGCGGCAGCCATCTCCCACCGTGGCATCCGACTGATCCGCATCCCTACGACGGTGTTATCCCAAAACGACTCCGCCGTCGGAGTAAAAAACAGCATCAACGCCTTCGGCAAAAAAAATTACCTAGGCACCTTTACACCACCTTTTGCGGTGCTGAATGACTTTACCTTTTTGGAAAGTTTGGAAGACCGAGATTGGGCTTCGGGGATCTCCGAGGCCATCAAAGTGGCCTTGATCAAGGACCTAAACTTCTTTGAGTGGCTGGAAAAAGAGGCGCCAGCACTTGCGCGCCGGGAGATGGAGCCCATGAAGGCGCACATCATTCGTAGTGCTCAGCACCACATGGACCATATCGCAGGGGAGGACCCCTTCGAGTTTGGCTCCAGCAGACCCTTGGATTTTGGCCATTGGGCTGCACATAAGCTGGAAAAATTGAGTGATTTCCGTATCCGCCATGGGGAAGCCGTAGCCATCGGCATTGCGTTGGATGCTGCTTATTCTTTTTTGGAGGGCAGGATCACGGTAGGCGACTTGGGTAGGATTTTCCGCCTGTTCCAAGCCCTCGGACTCTCTCTTTATGCGTCCGAACTGCAAGGGAAGGACCTTTTGCAGGGATTGAAGGAGTTTCAGGAACACTTGGGAGGAAAGCTCACCATCATGCTTTTGGAAAGTCTCGGTAAGGGAGTGGAAGTACATCACATGGACCACGAGCGCATACTCGCCTCGCTTCAACTCCTAGGTGACTGGGAAAAGACTGGGTCCTTGCCCGGAATTAGCTAATTTTTGCCTATGAAAATCACCGATTTCCACCTGAGCTATTGCAGCAATATCCACGCTGGGGAAAGTTGGGATGCCACTTTTCAAAACTTGAAGATTTACATTCCAGAAGTGAAAAATCGGTTGGCTCACCGCGGTGCTTTTGGTATCGGATTGCGCCTATCGCAGGAAGCATCTTTGGTGCTGGAGCGCCCCGAGCGCCTGCAAGAGTTTAAGGAATGGCTCAAAAAAACCAATGCTTACGTATTTACGCTCAACTGCTTTCCATACGGTGGGTTTCATCGCACCAAAGTGAAAGAACAGGTGCATGCACCGGATTGGACTACGGAGGAGCGTCGCGACTACACAATCCGTTGTTTTCGGGTTTTAGCACAGCTTCTGCCCGAGGGTATGGAGGGAGGAATTTCTACCTCCCCACTGAGCTACCGGCATTGGTTTGCTACGGAGGAGGACAAAGCAGCGGCGTTTGAACGTGCTACCAAGCACCTCGTTGAGGTGGTGGAGGCTCTGGTAGAGATCCAGCAGCACACGGGCAAATTCCTTCACTTAGACATCGAGCCCGAGCCGGATGGGCTGCTAGAAAACTCCGATGAACTCATCCGCTACTACAAGGATTGGCTGCTGCCCAAAGGAAAAGTGATGCTGGCAAGCAAGCTTGGACTTTCTGAGAAAGCGGCCGAGAAACTATTGCTTGCCCACTTGCAGCTGTGCTACGACGTCTGCCATTTTGCGATTGGCTACGAGAAGCCTAAGGAAACATTTCAGAAATTGAAGAAAGCAGGGATTACGGTGGGTAAAATCCAGCTGTCTGCTGCGCTCAAACTGCTGATTCCCCAATCACCAAACGAACGCTTCAGCATCGGAAAAAGGCTGGAGGAGTTTGTGGACACCACTTACCTACATCAGGTGGTTGGTCGCACGCAAGGAGAAGGCCTAAAATCCTATCCAGATTTGCCTCAAGCGATTGCCGAACTCCACACGACGGAGGACCTTGAATGGCGGGTTCATTTTCATGTGCCGATCTTTCTTGAAAACTACGGGACCTTCCAGTCCACTCAGGAAGATATTGTCGAGGTGTTGAAATTGGTGAAAGCGGATCCAAGCATCAGCAGCCACTTGGAAGTGGAAACCTATACCTGGGAAGTACTACCCGAAGATACCCACCTCACCTTAGGCGAGGCCATTTCCCGAGAGTTGGCCTGGGTCAGGGAGCAGCTCTAGTGATTTGTCGAGGTATTCACCATTAGTAGAACATGAAAAAAACCGTTGTCCTCGATATTGTTGCCTTATCTCCTAGAGTGATTGGAGAGCATACCCCCTTTTTGAAACAATGGATTGCGTCCAAGCACCAAGCCGTGGTGGAACCTGTGCTTCCAGCAGTGACTTGCTCTGCCCAGTCGGTGTATTTGACAGGCAAGTGGCCTTCGGAAAATGGCATTGTGGGCAATGGCTGGTACTTTGAGGAGGAATGTGAAATCAAGTTTTGGCGGCAGTCCAACAAGTTGGTGCAAGGAGATAAGGTCTGGGACTTGCTGCGCAAAGAAGATCCTAGTTTTACCGTGGCTAACCTATTTTGGTGGTACAATATGTACAGCACGGTGGATTTTGCCGTGACCCCAAGGCCGCTGTACCCTGCTGATGGGCGAAAGTTGCCCGACTGCCATTCCCAACCCATGGAACTGCGGGACCGACTGCAAGCCGAGCTAGGCCCCTTTCCTCTCTTTAGCTTTTGGGGACCTGCCACGACGATTGCGTCCAGCCGCTGGATAGCAGAGGCGGCCAAGAAGGTAGACCAATGGCATTCGCCAACGCTCAACTTGATCTATTTGCCTCACCTCGACTACGCTTTGCAGAAGTATGGCATTGACCTCGCGAAGATTGGCAAAGACCTTCGGGAAATTGATGACCTGGCAAAGGACCTGATCACCTACTTTGAAAGTCAAGGAACACATGTATTGCTCCTTTCCGAATACGGGATTACTTCTGTGTCGAAGCCGATCCACCTCAACCGGGTTTTCCGGAAGAACGGATGGATTCAAGTGAAAAATGAATTGGGTTTGGAGACCCTTGATGCGGGGACTTCAACCGTTTTTGCGGTAGCAGATCATCAGGTAGCCCATGTGCACGTCCAGGATAAGTCCTTACTTGCCGAGGTGAAAGCCCTCCTCGAAGCGCTTCCAGGGGTGGAAAAGGTGTTGGATGCCCAGGGGAAAAAAGAAGTGCATTTAGATCATGCCCGTTCAGGGGATTTGGTGGTCGTCGCGGATGCCGATTCTTGGTTTACCTACTACTTTTGGCTCGACGATGCCAAAGCACCCGACTATGCCCGCTGTGTGGATATCCACCGCAAACCGGGCTACGATCCTGTGGAACTGATCATGGATCCTGCCATTCCCATACCTCTGCTTAAGGTGGGCAGCAAGCTCATCAAGAAAAAACTCGGTTTTCGCTACTTGATGGATGTGATTCCCTTGGATGCCACCTTGGTCAAGGGGGCCCATGGACGTGTTCCTGAGTCGGACTTGGATAAGCCGCTATTGGTTTGTGATAGGTCACTAACTAATGCCAATCGCATCGCGCCTACGGCCGTATTTGACTTGATTGTAAAGGCGGTGCAAGGGGAATAGGCGAAAGAGGTTTAGCCTATTTTTTCCATCAGCAATACCCCCATTTCCCGTTGCCCGTAGACAAGGACTGTTTTGGGCGCCTCAAGAAATCGGAATCCTACGCGTTCCAGTTCCTGCAGCCCTTCAGGTAACAGTACATACCGTTCGGAGCCGTCGGGTAAGGCGTATCTGCCCTCACCTAGGTGCTCACTTTCTTCTAGGATATTGCCAAAACCGGTGCACATCCGCATCCAAAAAATTCCTCCTGGCTTGAGTACGCGATGGATTTCAGCAAGCATCTTCCAAAAATGCCTATGCCCCTCGGCAAAGTGGAGTACGGCAGAACTGATGACTGCATCAAAGGCTCCGTCATGAAAAGGGATGGCTGCCCCATCACCCACTTGAAAGCGGTGGATGTCTGTTTCGGGGTTTATAGTTTTTGCCAGGTATCGGCAATACTGAACGGCGACCTCATTTGGGTCGACACCAAAAATGGAATAGTTCTTTTGAAGAAAGTAGACTGCATTGCGCCCTTCACCACAACCCACATCCAAGATTTTCATTTCCTTGGTAAATCGCCCTTTTAAGATTTGATCCAAAAGGTAGTTATCCACATTGCCAAGGAGGCGGTTGAGCTCGTCAATTTCCATGTTCCAACTTGTCTAGTGCCTCACTTGCTTTGATTCGTCCGACTTCAATCAGTTCGGAAGCGCGATGAAATTCCAGCGTACCTGCCTGCTTTCGTGCCACCTTGATTTCCACATCTACGGGATAGTTTTCGAGAAGTAACTGGCAGTAGCGGTCTTGGAGCAGATCGAAGGAGCGGGTAACCAGCTCCAGGGCAGAGTAGGTCGTTTGGGTTTCTTTTTTCTTTTCCTCCGGGAAATAGGAGTTCATCTTTTGCCGATACTCATTGACCCATCCTGGGAGGGAAATGGCCTGCTTTTTTTTGGCGGCCTTTGCTTGAGGCGGAAGGTAATGGTCTGTCAAGGCATTGGCATCGACTACCACCACCAACGTGTCTTGGGGGTTGGATAGCAGTGAAATGGGCACAGGATTGAGCACGCCACCATCGATAAAATGCTGTTTGTCAATTTTGGCAGGTAAAAAAATAGAGGGGATGCTGCCTGAGGCACGGATGGCTTTGTAGAGGCTTCCTCGTGTGAAAACATGCTCTTTGCCGGAGTTCATGTCCACGGCATTGCAGGAAAAGGGAAGGTCCAATTCCTCAATATTCCGATCTGGAATTACTTTTTTGAGTGCTTGGTACACTTTTTCGCCTTTAATAAATCCACTGCTTGAAAAAGTAAAATCCATCAAGGAAAAGACATCCACTCGGTCAAGATTGCAGATCCAATCTTTAAACTCTGGCAGTTTGCCTGCGGCATACATGCCTCCAACTAGGGCTCCTGCGGAGCAGCCGGCAATTTCTCCGAGCACATAGCCCCGCCGTTCCAGCTCTTCAATTACGCCGAGGTGCGCCAATCCTCTGGCGCCACCGCTGCTCAAAACCAATGAAACTGTTTTCTTTTTTCCCATATATTTAGGGTAGAAAAATCAGGGATATCCTGAACACCTAATCAACGAAACTAAACATTATGGCTGACTTTAAACCCTTCCATTTGGCTTTTCCTATTCGTGACATCGAAGAAACCCGCGGTTTCTATGGCGACCTGCTGGGTTGCGATATCGGCCGAAGCACGGATAAATGGATTGATTTCAACTTTTTTGGACACCAACTTTCTGCCCATATCAAGCCCGAGGAGCTAGCCAACGCGAAAACAAACGAGGTAGATGGAAAAAATGTTCCGGTGCGCCACTTCGGCGCGATTCTCGGCTGGGAGGAATGGCATGCCCTGGCAGACAAGCTCAAAGCCCACGGGACGGAATTTGTCATCGAGCCTTATATCCGCTTCAAAGGAGAGGTAGGCGAGCAGGCCACGATGTTTTTCTTGGACCCCTGTGGCAATGCACTTGAGTTCAAATCCTTCCAGGACCCAGCCCAGATTTTTGCCAAGTAAGTTGCTGTGAACGCGCTCAAACTCTCTGCTCGTCTTGGGAAAAAGGTGTTGCTGGAAGGAAAAGATCACCTTTTCTTCAGCGGGACTTCTTACCTAGGCTTGGATAGTTTGGCCCCCTATAGCCTGATTGTGGAACGCAACGGTCAGCGGTGGGGGATGCACCACGGGCTCAGCCGAACCAATAATGTACGCCTTGGGGTATACGATGCCTTTGAAGAGTTTTTTTCATCTCAAGCGGGTGCGGAAAGTGCAGCGCTTTTCAGTTCGGGCTACCTAGCCGGCATCGCTGCCAGCCAATACCTTTTCAGCAAAGCAGATCAATGCTGGGCGGCACCGGATGCCCATCCAGCGATCTTGCCTTCCGGTCTGCTACCAGATAGCTCTCTGAGTTTTTCCCAATGGACACAAGCCTGCTTGGAGCGTGCTTCCCATTTGCCTTCCCAGAAGATTCTAATCCTTGGCAATGCAGTAGATCCGCTCAAAGCAGCAATCCATGCCTACGATTGGCTGATCCCCATTGCTGAAAAACACGAGGTGACGCTTCTCATTGACGATAGCCATGCGTTTGGCGTACTGGGGAATGGGCTTTTTGGCACCTATTCCCAATGGAAGCATGACCGCATTCAGCTTGTGGTATCTGGATCTTTAGGGAAAGGATTGGCGATTCCAGGTGGGATTGTGTTGGGATCGGCTGAACACATTGAGGAGATCAAATCCCAAGCCATTTTTGTAGGAGCATCTCCGCCCGCGCCCGCCCTTCTTCAAAGCTTTTTGGATGCTCAGGTGCTTCTTCAAAAGCAACAGCAGAAGTTGAAGGAACTAACTTCCTTTTTTTGCCACCAAACTAGCAGGCTGTCTCAGCTACATGGAACCACCGGCTTTCCTGTGTTTGTGTACTCGCCCAGCAGCTGGGCTGAAAAATTACAAGAGCAAGGATTTATCACTTCCTCTTTTTCCTATCCCAGCGCGACTAGTCTTCGTGTCAGCCGCATTGTTCTTTCTGCCAGCCATACCTTTGATGAGGTACATGCGTTGGTAGATGTATTATTCCAACTCGTCGATACGCCATGAAAAACCACTTCCTGTACCTAGTTTTTTTATTTGTTTTAGGGGGTTGTACTTCACAGCCACAGGTCCTTTTTGAGGAGGGCTTGGAAGATTACCCGACTTTGCAAAAGGTGCTTGCGGATTCTGCCAAGTACCAGGTCCAAATCCTCTACACGCAGGTTGACCGCAACGAACATGGGAATCCGCTATTTACTAACTATAGTTTCAACCTAGACGATTCCCGCTACTACTACCCCGCCTCTACGGTAAAGTTACCCATAGCACTGCTGGCATTGGAATGGTTGGAGGAACAACAAATTTCGGGCTTGACCCTGGAGACTACGATGCTTACCGATTCAGTGCGCCCTTCGCAGCTGCCCGCCTGGCAGGATTCGACTGCGCAGAATGGGCTACCGAGCATTGGGCATTATATAAAAAAGATCCTTCTCGTATCCGATAACGATGCCTCCAACCGATTGTATGAGTTGCTGGGTATGGACTATATCAACCAAAAGTTGAAAGAAAAAGGGCTAGCGAATTCGGTGATCAATCAGCGGTTAAGTTTTCCTATTTCTCCGGAGGAGAATCGGCAGTTTAACCCCATCCGATTTGTGGATAAATCAGGGAAGATCCTTTTGGAAATCCCTGCAAGGGAGGCCGATAGCGCCTATGTGGTGCCAGGCTATCCCAAGTTGGGCAAGGCCTATTACAAAAACGACACCTTGATTCAGGGAGGCATGGACTTCGCGTACAAGAACAAGTTTGCCCTTTCTGATTTTCATGAGGTCGTGCAGCGGATTATTTTCCCAGAGGCATTTTTGGGTGCCGAGCGCTTTGCGATCAACGAGGAGCACCGGAATTTTGTACTCAAATACATGAGTATGCTCCCTAGAGAAAGTGATTTTCCCGGGTACGATACCACTGAATTTTACGACAGCTATTCCAAATTTTTCAAGTTTGGGGTGGACAAGGCCCCTATTCCAGCACGTTTCCGGTTATTCAATAAGACTGGCTGGTCCTATGGGCACCTGATCGACGGAGGGTATTTTGTTGATTTTGAAACTGGGGTTGAGTTTTTTGTTTCCGCTATCGTATATGTCAATGAAGATGAGATTCTCAACGACGACAAGTACGAGACAGATGAGATCGGAATGCCTTTCTTTGCCGAATTGGGGGAATACCTGTACCAACGGGAACTGAAAAGAAAGAAACAGTTAATGCCAGATTTGAGTAAATTTAAGTTGAGCTACTAGGTGTGCTATCGTTTTCCTGACGTCGGGAAAATGATAAGAATGGACTCAGGGGCAGAAAAAGAGACCGAAGACATCCTACTCGCCAGTTATCGAAGTTATTGGATTTCCCAAAATGGGGATAATCAAAAAAGAAAAGAGATATACCTAAATCCGATCTGTAGCTTTGAAGGAGTTATAACTCTGGGGACATTCGTTTAAACCACTAGCGCTAGGGTATAAATAATTCAAGCTAAGTATTTATTTCTTTGCGGCCTACCTACCGTAGGCAGGCTTCGCGTCTTTGCGAGACTATTTTTTTGCAAGGAATTTAAGGGGTAATGTAATTTTAAAATGAAACGATTATTTGCAATCTTATTACTCGCTCAATACGCTTTTTCTAAGGAAGGAATGGCGGCTATGGCCTGTGGATAACTTTGTCCCAATTGAATTTTCATAGCTCGCAACTCCGATGTGGATAACTCCCAGGGCTGGTGGATGTCAAAGCCACGAATGGCGTTCAACTCGGGTATCCAGAGGCGGACAAAATCGCCGTTTCGGTCGTAATTTTTGGCTTGCCGCAGGATGTTGAAGTAGCGGTTTTCTCGGGGATCATTGCCCACTCCGCCCACATACATCCAGTTGCCCCAGTTGGAGCACACGTCGTAATCCACCAACATACTTTCAAAATAGCTCGCTCCCCAGGTCCAGTCGATGCCCAGGTCATTGACCAGGTAGCTGGCAACGATTTGGCGACCTCGGTTGGACATGAAGCCAGAAGCATTCAGCTCCCGCATGTTGGCATCCACAAATGGAACTCCTGTCTTCCCCTTTGCCCAGCGCTTAAATTGCGCCTTATCCCTTCGCCAGGAGTCCACTTGATTTCGGATGCCGCTTACTTGAAATAGTTTTGTGCCGTGTTTTTTGGCAATAAATCGGAAATAATCTCTCCAGATCAGTTCAAAAATCAGCCAGTAGGTGCTGTCATTTTTGACCCGCTCCCGCTCGTAGCGCTTCACTTCGGTATAGATGCTACGCGGGGAGATGCAGCCCAAGGCCAACCAAGGGGAGAGCTTGGAACTATAGCCCATACCCACCAAGCCGTTCCGTGTTTCTTTGTAGGTCTTGAGGAGGTCTTTTTCCCAAAAATAGGACTGGAGTTGCCCATGCGCGGCTGTCTCTCCTCCTGCTACCTCCAACCACGAGTGCTCTTCTCGCTTGGGGTTCTCCAGTCCGTAGCTTGTAAAGGTGGGCAGAGCTCCCGGATTGGGAATCAGTGCTGCACTTGGATAAGGTATTTGTGTGGGTATAGGAAAAGTAGGGCGGATCTTGCTCTGCTTTTCTACCTCTTTGCGGAATTGGGTAAATACCTCAGGGGTCTGCCGAATAGGAAAAGGCAGGTCGTCCTTGTGGTACAGGGTGCTTTGCCAAAAGCTCTCGCTGGCGATGCCTTGTGCAAAAGCTAGATTTTCCACCGTCTTGTCCACCTCACGCTCCTCGGAGGTGACCTCTTTGGAGAAGAAGATGGCGTTGGCTTCGATTTGCTTGGCAAAGGCGAGAAGCACTTCTTCTGGCTTACCTTGAAGGATCACTAGGTCTGCTCCTAGTTTCTGTACAGAGGTACGTAGGTCGGCAAGGGATTCAACTAGGAATTTGGCTCGAAAGGCACCCGTCTTGGGAAGGCCAAGCTTGGTAGCAGCAAACATCCGTGGGTCCACGCAATACACAGGGACGATCTCTTTTCCCTGCTGAATTGCCCGAGTCAGCGTCTCGTTGTCTGCGAGGCGGAGGTCGTTGCGAAACCAAACCAATATCCTATTGTACTTCATGTGGGGCTAACAGGCTGTTTAAGGAAAGTGTTTTTATTGCCTGAGAAAAAGTGGTGTTTGTTTCAAAGAAGTAGAGAAATCAGCCATTGTGGACGGTTTAGTCAGTGGCAATCCTAGTTTTCAAATCAAAAAATCGTTGGAATTCACGTAACTTATGCTTGAAAACCCATTTCAGCCATGTCCTATCGTTTTTTAATTCTAGTATTTTTCATCTCGTTCGCTTCCTGTAAATCTGTACTTGGTCCTGAAGAAGCCCTTTTTGCGGACCTCGCCAATCTGGAAGCACTGCAAGGGAAAAAGGAGTACTTGGCTTCTCCGTTTGTGGCCGCAGGGGATCGGGTGTACTTGATTGGCAACCAAAATGGGGCCTTCCAAGATATGGGCTGGCATGTGGAGGGCGAGATGGGTGGAATATGGCTACATCCCATCAAACTGATGGATGGATTTACCGCGTCGGTGAGCCTGGGAACCCAAACGTTCTGTCTCGACCAGGCGGACACATTTACCAACTTTCCCTTTGCCAATCGGCATGAATTTCTGGTGAATGAGGCAGGCTTGGAAGTTGAACGGCTCCAATTTGTCCCTGATGGGAAAGAAGGGATGACGATTCTTTTTCGCATCAAAAATGTGGAACCCGCTGAGAAAACCATTCAATTTCAATTCAATGCCTTTGTGGATTTGACGCCCGTCTGGTTGGGAGAGCGAACGCAAATGATCGATCAGCCGGATAAAATTTCTTTCGATTCCACAACAGCTACTTTTTCCGCAAAGGACGAAGGCAATCCCTGGTTTACCGTTTGGGGAACGAAGGAAGGCCTTGTACCGCAGCCCGCGCAAGGCTTGAATTGCAACTATTCACCCAAGGGAAAGGGTGCCTCCGCTGGATTTACCCTCGAGGTAACCCTACCTGGGGGATCCGAACAAATTGTGCCTGTATTTATTGCAGGATCTACAGCAAGTGAATTGAAGGCCTTGGAGACGCTAGCAGACCTTAAAAAAAGCATGGAGTCCGATTGGTTTACCAAAAAGAAGCGCTACGAAGGCTTGGCCCAGCAGGCAGAAATTCAAGTTCCCGATCCGGAATTGCAGCGGGCTTACCGCTGGATCAAGTATAATTCCGATTGGCTGGTACGGGAGGTGCCAGGTATTGGGAGAGGATTTGGGGCAGGCCTCCAAGATTATCCCTGGTGGTTTGGCGTGGATAGTGAGTACAGCATCCAGGGCTTAATTGCTACGGGCAATAAGGACTTGGTGTATGCTACCCTGGAGTTGATCCACGACCTCTCAGAAAAAATAAATGGAAATGGGCGGATCATCCATGAAGTAAGTACCAACGGGGCGGTATATAATCCTGGAAACATCAACGAAACCGCGCAATGGGCTTCCACGATTTGGGAAGTGTACCGCTGGACAGGGGACCGTGCGCTGTTGGAAAAGTATTTTCCTTCCATTGAAAAAGGCTTGGGATGGTTGCTTCGAGAAAATGACAGGGATGGGAATCTTCTCCCCGATGGCTATGGCATGATGGAAATCCATGGGCTTAAGTCGGAGATGATTGATGTGGCGGCCTATTCCCAAAAGGCTTTTGCGGATGCGTCCAAAATGGCCGAAATCTTAGGCAAAACAGAACTTTCCAAAAGCTACCAACAGACGGCAGCTGTCTTGGCTGAAAAGATAAATACCGATTTTTGGGTGGAGGAGTTTGGGAGCTATGCGGACTTTATTGGAACGGTGGAAGAAGCCCTGCCGCTGCTAGAGGCAGCGATCATCCGTGCCGATACCCTGAAAAAACCTTGGGCAGTAGCGGAGCTGAAGGCGACCAAAGCCAAGTTATCCACCCTGCCCAAAAATCAAAAACAGGGATTTGTGCTTTACCACAACTGGGTGGTCAATACGCCTATGGAAACGGGAATTGCGGACCGGGATAAGGCAAAGATTGCCTTGGCTACCGCCAAAAAATACACCAATCCCTTTGGCACCTTTGTGACAGGCATTGATCGGGATGAACAAGCCGAGAACGAAGATGGCTCCTTTGCGGGAAGCAAGTCCTTTTCCTATACCGGCGCGGTAATGACGCTTCCCACGGGAGTTTCAGCAATTGGGGAAAATAGGTACGGCAATCCAGATGGTGCCTTAGACTACTTGAAACGGATGACCCGTAGTTTTGGCTTTGCCCTGCCAGGCTCCATGTATGAGGTGTCTCCGGATTACGGCATGTTTACGCAGGCTTGGAATATGTACAGTTTCGGCGTACCTATCGTCATGCAATTTTTTGGCATTCAACCGGATGCTGGCAATAAAGTGATTTACATCCGACCCCAGATGCCTTCGGATTGGAAGGAAGCCTCCATTCAAAAAGTAAAGGTGGGAGACAACGAAATCAAGTTGAGTTATGTGAATAAGTCTGGGGTCCGGATGCTTGAAGTAGAACAAACGCAAGCCAATTGGACAATTTCACTGGAGTTTCCGGAGAAATTTTCAAAAGTAAAAGTGATTGGAAAGGAAGTCAGTTCGGATACGAAAGAGGGGTATCGAAGGGTGTTGATGACAGGTAAAAAAGCACGTGTAGCCGCAAGCAGATGAAAACGGGTATCTTTCTTTTCTTCTTTTTCTTTTTGAACCCATTTTTTGGAAGGGCTTCGGAATGTGGTTGTTATCCAGGTGATGACTTAACCATTCGACATTTGGTTGAAGCAGATCTGTTGTTTAAAGGGCATCTTATTACGAAGCGGACGGAGTTTTTTCCCAATTTGGGGTACCGCTATGTGGCCACTTTTTTCATTGATGAATTGATTAGTGGGACTCCCAAATCGGATACCGTGGATATTGAGTTTGGTTATGATTGGGATTATTGTTCGCTCTATTTTAATCCCGGGCCTTCTTATTTTATTGTGGCCAATACGAGTTTGGATTTCCCGTATTACCAAACCAACTATTGTTCTGGAAATAAAAAGTGGGAAAACCTGTCCAAGAGTGACCATCTATTGCTCTTTGATTTTCAAAGCGAAACCCCCGGATTAGCCTGGAAGGCCAAGTTTCATGAAGTCTATGCGAAAGGCAAGTTGAGTGATAAAAGACCGGTAGGTCTTTGGGAATATTTTTACTCTGATGGAACAATCAAGGAATCGGGGCACTACTTAAATGGTAAAAAAGAAGGAGAGTGGCTCACATTTAACCATCCCTTACAAACTTGTATTGGACTGCAAGTGCAATATACCGGGCGCTTATGCGACCTTTCTCAAATAAGCCCTCCAAATCCTGCCGGCTGGGTTTCTTCGGTGACTCCCTACACCAATGGGATAATCAACGGCACAGTTTTCATTTATGCCGAATCAGGGTGTATCTATAGCGAAGAAAACTATGTAAATGGAGTACGTGTTGGTCGCCGGCAAATCTATTGAACCAAAGAACTAGTGGGCTAAGGAATCTGATTACAAATTCAACCAGTAGTTCAACTTAAATACCAGCGAGCGCTGCTTAGGCATAAAGTCGCCCGGGAAGTAGTTGTCTGTGTACACCAAGAAAAAGTCGGACACAGGAGCATAGCGCCACTGCAGTCGGGTATTGATGTTCATGTTGTCGATCTGGCTGTTGTACTGCACGAAGGTGGTCCAGAACAGGTCTTTGGTAAGGGTCAAGTCGATCCGTGGACCGATCAAAATAAGGTCTGCATCCCGCTGGGGTTGGGGTAGACGGATCCGTGCATAGTTGAAGTTCATGGAGATATTCGCCAAATACCCTAGTCGTAGCCCCGTTTGTGAGGTTATTCGCTGAATGGAGCCTGTGAAATACTCCCCAAATTCACCAATTACACCCACATTTACTTTTTTGCGGGGGTTGCTTCTAAACTCCACTAGGAAGTTGCGGAAAGAATAATCCGTACCAGCAGCTAGGGGAGCACCACCTGACCGGGTAGGGTCAAAATTATCGAATAGATAGACGTAACGATTCCGCTGAGTCACCTCTAGTTCCGCCAAAGAGTTGAAGCGGAAGATATAACCCAGGTTAATGTCTCGGTCAGTCGTTCCTAGGGTTTCGTTCCAAAAGCCTTCCAGCTCGACCTTGGGTCCGTGCCTGTTAATGTATTTGGATTTTGGATAAAAAAAGTAGGTCAAGTCGGGATTGATGCGCTTGAAGTCTGATCGGGGTACAAAGCCTACTTCAGGGTTAAAAGATTTTCCTACGTCTTGCACACTAAAGGTCCAGTTCCAGTGTAGATCGCTGAACAACAAATAGGCATTGAACGAATAAGGTTTCTCTACCTCTACGGATTCAAAGGTGCGGTGGTAAAAGATCTTTCCGGTCCACTTTCCATTTGCAGAATTCAGGTTGTAATCGATTCCCAAGAGTCGGTTATAGGCTGTAGGATCGAAAAGCTGTTGGTATTCGTCGATGGCAAGTGACTCTTTGTTGACATAGATTAGGCCGATGTTGGAGCGTGCGAACACCTTTTTTTGCAAGGCCAGCACAGTGAAATTTTTACCCACAATACCTGCCGCATCGTCCGTGGCCGTCTGCATGTTCATCGCACCGATGCGCCAGGTTTCGTTCAGCTTGCCGCTCAGACGTGCGCCATAGATGATCCTACTTTGTACGTTTTGCCCGGTAGCTGAGTCGATGTCTACGCCGATTCTACGGGAGAAAAATGGCCGTGAGCGTGGCTGTCCAAAGCTGTCGAAGAGGTCTCCGTTTTCAAGGAAAAACTGCCGCCTTTCGGGAAAGAAGATTTCAAAACGATCCAGGTTGGTCACCTGCTGATCTACTTCTACCTGCGAAAAATCAGGATTAAAGGTAAGGTCCAAGTTCATGGCAGGGCCGATGCCGATTTTTGCATCTCCACCGACTGCGGGGGTAAGTGACTCGCTGCTGTTGGTAAGGAAATTTTTAGACGTTCGTCCCGCCACATAGGGAATGAGGGAGATGTTGGCTCCTTTTTTCTTTAGGGGCTCTTCAAAAATCATTTTTCGTAGAAAAGCCGTCGTGATGATCGGGATATTCCTAGGGATAGGCGCCCAAGTGGAGCGTTCACCCGTGTGACTGTCAATGCGGTAAAAGTTGACGTTCCAGTTTTGAGCTCCTTCTTTAAATCGTATGGTTGATAAAGGAATGATGACCTCTACTTGCCAGTGGTTTTCCATCATTTTTGCCTCCGCATACCATTTGTTATCCCATGCTAGGTTCAGATCTTCGGCGCGTGAACCCCCATTAGCAAGTAGGGCTTCTCGCTGCACGCCATAGGGATTTACGCCAAACTGGAAGGCATTGGTTCCGTCATTGAAGGTGTCAAAGACAAAGCTGATTCCGTCGTTTTGCTCTCCGCGGAAGTCACGACGAAGGGAGGTAGAAACGTATTTTCTCGGCTCCGTATTCTCCATGATGGCAGCCAAATAGAGGTTGTTGTCATCGAAAGCAATTTTTACGCGGGTGGGAACTTTACTCAAGGAAGTATCTGAGGGGAAGTACTGCATGAAATCCCCGTTCCATCCTTCGGCATCCTGCCAGATCGCTTCGTCCAAGATCCCGTCTAAGACGATAGGTTCCTTGAGTTTAAATGCAAAGGCATTAGGAAGGGACTTGGTTTGCCCAGCAAGCTGCAGGGAAAGAAATAGCCCTGCAATAAAAAAAAGAGATGAGAAAATTTTCATGTAGTTCAATCTGAAGGTAAAACTACATTTTTTCTTGAGGGTCTGAGATTGGATTTTTACCAATGGTAGGTGTGGATGGCTCAATGGACTATTTGAGGGCAGAAGCAAGAAAGAAAAAGTGGGTTAGGGCAAGAGTTTGGAAAAAACCTTTTCCCAACTACCTTTGCCATCAGATCATAAGGGGTGCCTTAATACAACGGGCTGAGATCATACCCATACCACCTGATCCGGGTAATGCCGGCGAAGGGAAATGAGAAAGCAGTGCAAACAAACTTAATCTAGTAGGAGCTAGCCCTTCTAGACTTGTGTTTTGTTGCATCGCAAACGGGTAAACAATCACGGAAAACCTCCCCTGGGTTTTCTTCTGTTTCACTCAAACACCCGAAAGGGAGAAATTATGAAAAAGTTACTTGTTTTAGGACTGTGTGTACTGTTCAGTCTACACGCTTGGGCACAATCTAGCCTAAGCGGGAGAATTTACGATGCCAAAACGACTGCTCCTTTGGTAGGCGCTTCTGTTTGGATCGAAAGTTTGGGAAAGGGTGCCGTCACGGATACCGACGGTAAGTTTACATTGGCACGGGTGCCCAATGGAAAGCAGGAAATCCGAGTTTCCTATGTGGGCTACGAAACCGTACGGAAGTCGTTTGAACTTCCTTTGGCGGCCTCCTTGGAACTGGGTTTGGAGTCCAAGGATTTCTTGAGCGAGGAATTCATTGTGTCCGCTACCCGCGCCTCAGAGAGTACGCCAACCACCTTCACTACGGTGGATAAGTCAGAAATTGCCAAGCGAAATTTGGGACAGGACATACCCATCCTTCTCAACTTTTCCCCCTCCGTAGTCAGCCACTCTGACGCAGGAGCTGGGGTGGGCTATACCGGCATTCGTATCCGAGGCACCGACCAAACGCGCATCAATGCCACCATCAACGGCATTCCACTAAACGATGCAGAGTCCCATGGGGTCTTTTGGGTCAACATGCCGGACTTTGCCTCCTCAGTAGAAAACATCCAAATCCAGCGTGGGGTCGGAACGTCCACCAATGGAGCCGCCACTTTTGGCGCCAGCCTCAACTTTCAGACGGACACCCGTCGCGACGAGGCCTATGCTGAAATCGACAATGGATTCGGCTCCTTCAACACCTGGAGACATACCGTCAAGGCGGGAACAGGCCTACTCAACAACCGCTTTGCGGTGGATGCACGACTGTCCAAGATTACCTCGGATGGCTTTGTAGACCGCTCCTTTTCGGACCTGGGCAGCTGGTTTGTGTCGGGTGGATACTACGGGGAAAAGAGCGTCATCAAATTGATTGCCTTCTCTGGAAAAGAACAGACCTACCAAAGTTGGGCAGGACTTCCAGAAAGCAAGTTGAAGACCGATAGAACTTTTAATTCCTATACCTACGACAACGAAACGGACAACTACCAGCAAGATCACTACCAGTTGATTTACACAGGAAAAGTGGGTTCCAACTGGAAGACCAACTTTGCGCTGCATTACACCTATGGCCGTGGATACTACGAGCAGTTTAGACCTGATGATGCCTTTGCTTCCTATGCATTAGCTCCTGCTCAAATCAATGGCCAGTCTATTTTCTTTACGGATTTTATCCGCCGTCGATGGCTAGACAATGATTTCTATGGTTTTGTAGGGTCGGTCAACTATATCTCTACCGATGGCAAACTCGATTGGATCATCGGTGGAGGAGCCAACAGATACGATGGGGGACACTTTGGAGAGATCATCTGGGCCAGAATTGCCGGGGCAACCAACATTCGGGATCGTTACTACGACAATAATGCCGTGAAGGACGACCGGAACATCTACACCAAAGCCACCTACGAGATCAAGCCTGGCCTGAATCTCTTCGGTGACCTGCAGTTGCGCGGCATCTCCTACTCCTTCAATGGAGTGAATGATGACTTACGAATTGTGGATGGTCAGGCAGATTACACCTTTTTCAACCCAAAGTTTGGCTTCTCCTACGAAAAAGGAAAGCAAACCTGGTATGCGAGCTATGCAGTTGCCAACCGGGAACCGACCCGCTCGGACTTTACCGACAATCCGATCACCGAAGTGCCGAGACCTGAGCGTCTCAACAATGTGGAGGCAGGTGTTCGATCCAAATCTGGCAACTTCAGCTACAATGCCAACTTCTACTACATGGGTTACAAGGACCAGCTGATCTTGACAGGTCAGATCAATGACGTGGGGGCCTATATCCGGGAAAATGTGGCATCTTCCTATCGTGCAGGGATTGAATTGGATGGTGCCTACATCCTTTCCAAGACCTGGACTTTGGGCGGTAACCTCGCGCTGAGTCAAAATAAAATCCGGGAATTTACCGAGTACATCGACGACTACAGTGTGGATGAGTTCCGACAGGAAACGATCACCTATACCAACACAGACATTGCTTTCTCTCCGAATGTGGTGAGTTCGGCGATCATTGAGTACAAACCAAGCAAAAACCTGTCCCTCAACTGGATGAGCAAGTACGTAGGCCGACAGTTTTTGGATAATACGGCAAATGAGGCCCGGTCCTTAGATGCCTTCTTCACAAATGACCTGCGAATCAGTTATTCCGCGACCCCTCGTTTCTTCAAGGGGCTAGAAGTAAATCTACTCATCAACAACCTCTTCAATGAGATGTACGAGCCAAACGGCTACACCTTCAGCTACTTTGTACCTGGAGGAACTGGGCGAGAGTTGGTGACGGAAAACTTCTTCTATCCTCAGGCCGGAACTAACTTCTTGATGGGGGTGAAGATGAAGTTTTAAGGTATTCTACGAGGTTTGGACTAGGAAATACAATGGAAATAGAGTAGAAATAGACTGCGCTTGGCTCCGTGAAATAAGTTGAAATAGCAGCAGGATTAACTATTTCACCGAGCCGGCCAGCCTTCGGCACGCTCGGTTTATTTCCATTGTATTTCTACCTTATTTCCACAGTATTTCAACTTGTCTCTACCCTATGTGTCTGTGTGGTTTACCTCAATCCGGAAAAAGCGTCTTATCCAATCCCGGAACAATGCGAAGGGCATTTTTGTAGTACACCTTTTTCAAGACTTCGTCTGAAAGCCCCAACCCATACATGCTCCAAAAGGCATGGTACTTTTTGTAGTAGGGGAAATACTCGTCCTCGGTTTCCAGTACGCGGAAGTACGTGTAAAACTCCTCCTTGTTGTAGGCATCTTTTCCAAACAGAATGCGATCCTGGTACTTGGTGAAAAATTCCTTGGCCCGTCGAGGCTGTCTTCCAAGCTCCGCGATGATGGCGCCAATCTCGTAGTTGACATTGGGATAGCGATCCAAGTGTGCTCCGGCAGCATCGAGGTCATTGGCCATCCAGCCCATGTGGGCATTGATGAAGGTGGTCTTGGGATGCTTCGCAAATACGCGGTGCTGCTCGGCGATGATTTGCTCAAAAGGGGCAGGGTCGGTAGCAGATCGGCGGCGATTTGGATGAAGTTTTAGTTCTAGCCAGCGTTCGTTGGTGGAATCCATCGGCTGCCAAAACTGTGCAGGATCTGCAGCATGGATCAGTACCGGAATCCCGAGTTCCCCCGCCTTTGCCCAAACGGGATCCAAATCGGGATGATCTACGGGAATTCGCTTTCCACTATTGTCCTTCGAGTTTAAGCCCAAACTCTTGTAAATCTTCAAGCCCACGGCACCTGCAGCCACGTCTTCTTCTAACTCCTTTACGGCCAAGGCGGTCCACTCTGGCGTACCAAATCCGTTAAAATTCAAGTTGGTAAACACCATAAATCTACCAGGAGCATGGGTTTTAAACTCCTGCATCATGCCCTTGATGTACTCCTGCTGCGTATTGCTATTTCCTTGCCCGAAGCCGCGCCCGCTCAAGTTGATCATGATGGCCATGTTGAGCTCCTTCATCTCTCCGGAGAGCTGGTCGATTTTGGATTTGTTTACACCTCCTTGGTGGCTGTGGATATCAATAAATGGAAACTTTGATCGCGTCACCGGATGCTGAGGCACCTTGAGCGTGGAGGGAGGATTGTAGGATTCAAAACTCATGTCTTGAGCCAAAAGAGTTCCTCCACTCATTACTAAAGCGAAAAGAAAAAGACCTGCTTTTTTCATAAAATCTAAGCTAAATGCGAAAGGAAAAAAAACTCCCAGCGCTGGGCTGGGAGTAGAAGTTTAGCGGGTGGTACCTCCGTCAATCACTTGTCCAAAGAAGATGGAGTTCATGAATAGCTTGTTGGTACCAAACCAGAAGGCACGGAAGTTAGGGTTGTCAGCAAAGCCTACAATTCTACCACGGCCTTGTCCGGAAACGCGTATCACAGCGCTCTCCTGTACTCCAGGCAGATTGCTTGGATGCAGGTAGCCCGATGCCAAAGGATCCTTGGTGTAGACCAGCGGGTTGGCGTAGGGGTTGGCAGAAGGCTCAAGGAAGAAATTGTCATTTCTAAAGGTGAATAGATCCTTGCTTACGTAGCCAAATCCAATTGGATGGCTGGTGTCTAAGGTAGATTTGAAGATCGCGCCAAAGGTTTGCTTTGCCCCGGTGGCATTGCTGAAGTCGGCATAATTTTTCTGCAGCCCTTTTTCGTCGTTATCCACTTTTCTGAAGGTAAAGTCACCGATCTCGTTTTGCGCTAGCCAACGGAGTGCTCCACCTTTGGCTACGAGCGTATTGCCTTTGCTCACCCAGGTTTTGATGGCAGCTGCACCAGACTGACCTAGTTGTCCGTAGCTGCCGTCTGCCATGAGGATAACATTATAGCGGTCCAGGTTGGTGCCGGAAAGGGCACTCACCGGCAGCAAGGTCACAGGCATCTGCATGCGCTGGTCCAGCAGGTGCCAGATCTCTCCTGCTTCCCCGCTATCTACTCCGCCATCAACCAAAAGGGCGATGTTGGGAGCCTTTAGTGGAAGCATGAAGGTAGAGCCTAGGTTGGCTCCCTGCGTGTAGCCAGTTGTCAATGCATGGATATCCACATGTGCAAATCGGGCTACCTCTTCTAGCTTCTTGAAAAAGGCCTGCGCATCAAGTCCGCTTTCTCCTTTGTCAATCAGTACCGTTCCTCTGCCGAAGGTTTTTCCCTCTGCGGTAGAAAATTCGGTGGTGGCTACACGTACCAAAAATCCAGCCTTCAGCAACTGATAGGCTGCTTTTGGCGCATAGTAATCGGTCCACTCCATGGCATATTGATACGCTCCAGCAGTGCCCAATACCTTGCCCGGTGCTTGCGCAAAACTGGACTTATCCACAGGGCTAACATTCGCCAGATTGACAATACGGCTGTTTAAGGCCATATAATCTAACCCAAAAGCCATCGGGTAGGTCCAAGCCGAAATATCGTAGAATAAGCTGTCTGTGAAGGTGGTCCGCGTTTCAAACATCGCCTTGATCAAGCGGTACTGCGGCTGGTCGGCAGGAACGATATAGGAGTTTCCTTTTTTAAACTGCTTTCCATTGATCACCAAGTCCTCCTTGAGGGAAAAGAGCTTGATGTCGTGCTGAAGAATCAAGTCTGCCAGGTGATAGCTCCGCGCATCTTCCTCTTTGGCACCGAAAATATAGGCCTTGTTGATGTCTGCATCAGTTTCCTTTTTGATGTCCGTGTAGAAGTCCTTCATCCACTGGTTGAGCTCCACGCGCATTTCTGTCGCCGCTTTGAAGGAGGATAGGTTGGCGGTAAACTGGTTGCGAATTGTAAACGGAAAGCTGAGCATGCCATTATCGCTTTCTTGCAGGTGCCCTCTGGAGCTGGCCTGCTCAAACAAGATTCCGATTGATCCTTGTACGTCAGGATAGGTAGAGCCTTTGCCGTAGTAGAAGTCGTCGTAGTTTTCTTGGTTGTAGTACAGCGAACCGATTTGGTCCAAGGCTTTGGCATGGTAGGTGCCGATCTTCTCGGTGAGTTCGAAGTTTTTCTGTGGAGTCAAAGGGTGAACGCGAGAAGGAACTCCAGGCTGAAAAAAGAAGGTGCTGCTGGTGCCCATCTCATGAAAGTCGAGGTGGACGTTAGGTAGCCAGCTTTGAAATACTTTTACGCGATTTCTCGATTCCGGATGCTGCACAGGTAGCCAGTCGCGGTTGAGGTCAAACCAGTAGTGGTTGGTGCGTCCTCTTGGCCAAGCCTCATTGAGTTCGCGCTGCGCTGGATCTCCATTCATGTTATACGCCTTGTGGGAGTTGACCCAGGAAGCAAAGCGGTTGAGGCCGTCTGGATTGATGGCTGGATCGAGTAGGAGTACAATGTCCTTTAGTTCGGAGGCGATTTCATTCGCTGCCGCAAAGTGATAGGCTGCGAGTAGGGCTGCATTGGCACCGCTTGGCTCATTTCCGTGAACGGAATAGCCCATAAACATCACCGCAGGCATGTTGGCAATGTTGGAGACGGCAGCCGGGTCACGTAGCTTAGCTCGTTCGGCCTTGATTTGGTCCAATTTCGCCAGGTTGGCAGGAGCACTTATGGTCAACAAGGTCTGTGGTCGCTTTTCGTAGGAGCGTCCTGTTTCTTCAAATTTAACGCGATCTGAAGCCGCAGCCACAGCCTTCATGTACATGACCAGCTGGTCGTGGGTCACATGCCATTCGCCTACTTCATAGCCCAGTACTTGCTTGGGGGTAGGAACCTTGGGGTCATAGGTATAGCCTTTAGGAAGGTAGTAGCTCAGGTCTTGGGCAAAGCCAAATTGACTGATTAGTGCTAAGGCTAGCACAGCGATGATATTTTTCATACTTCAGGGGTAAATCTTTCCCTAAAGTCCTTAATCCTGAGATTAAAAAAAACAATTTAGGACTGATGGTAAAAAAAAACCGCAAGTAGCACTAATCAGTGAATTACTTAGGAGGGATAATCAATTCGAAAAAATGGCTTTCAGCGCCCCTTTCAACTCTGGAAATTCAAATTCAAAGCCGGCCTTTTGAATCTTTTGGCTGGACACCCGGTTGCCGCCAAGCACCATCGCCGCCATTTCTCCTAGCATCAGCTGCAACACAAATCCAGGCACCCCAATACCCACGTAAAGCTTTCCCTTTGCTGCGGCAGCTTCCTTGGTCAGTTGCTGGTTGGTAGCGGGCTGTGGCCCCACGGCATTGTAAACTCCTTGTAGCGTGGTTTTTTCGAGAGCAAAGACAAATAGCCGAGCCAAGTCCTCCACATGGATCCAGCTCATCCACTGATCCCCCGACCCTAGCGGCGCTGCCACAGGTGGCTTGAGCATTTCCCCCAAGGCCCCTCCCTTCGCATCGAGCACAATGCCAATCCTAAGGAGCACACAGCGCAGGGATAGCGCTTCGATTTTTTTTACTTCCTGCTCCCAAGCAACCACCACGTCTGCCAAAAAATCTGTTCCAGCAGGGCTATTCTCCTCCACCAATGTTGCGCCGGTTTGAAATCCGTAATAGCCGATTGCAGAGGCAGAAATAAAGGCCAGCGGTTTTTGCTCTGCCTGCTCAATGGCCCTATACAACAGTTGCGTACTCTGCGTACGCGAGTCGAGAATGCTTTTTTTGCGGGCTGCCGTCCAGCGTTTTTCTGCTACCCCTTCCCCAGCCAAATGAATGACTGCATCCGCCCATTCCATAGCCTGTGGATCGATGGTTTGTGCTGTCACATCCCATAAAAAGTGGGTGCGGGCCTGTGCACTTCTACTCAGCCAAGCAACGTCATATCCCTTTTTTTCGAGCAGTGCGGTAATCTGCTTGCCTACAAGTCCTGAACCACCAGTAATGAGAATGTTTTTCATGAACGCATTTTTGTGGATAACTCATTTGCGCGCCAATTGGTTGCTCGATGGGGCACTTACCTCCCAAATAAAATGAGGAGCAGGTTGAAATATATGTTTCTTGCTCCTAGAATTCTTTTTATTCCACTTTTCTTTGTACCTCATCGCTACACAACCCCGATTATCTTGCTGAAATACCTAGTTTTTTGGATAGCCCTTGGCGCAGGTATCGGACTCCTGTCGGGCTCCGCATCTGCCCTTTTTTTGCTTTCCTTAGATTGGGTAGGTCAGGTTCGCGATGCCCATCTGTGGCTGTTGGGCTTCCTGCCGCTAGCAGGATTTGCCATCGGCTACTGCTACCACAGATATGGGTCTGGTGTAGAAAAAGGAAACAATGCAATCTTAGCCGGAATCTATACCACCCAGCCCACCCTACCTTTGCGGATGGCCCCTTTTGTCTTATTCAGCACCCTGATCACCCATCTTTTTGGGGGCTCTGCGGGCAGAGAAGGGACAGCTGTGCAAATGGGCGCAGCATTGGCGGCGCAACTAGGCAAGCGTTGGTCCCTCGATGCGCTCACGGGCAGGACCCTTTTGATTTGCGGAGTAGCGGGGGGATTTGCTTCCGTGTTCGGCACTCCCTTGGCAGGGGCTGTATTTTCGTTGGAGTGGTTGTTTCGCCGAAAAATAGACCCACACACCATTTTTCCCGCTTTCTGGTCTGCATTTACAGCCTATTGGGTGTGCGATTGGGTCTGGGGCATTGGGCATACGGCTTATGTTATTCCTGAAGTTGCTCCCCATACCCTTGTCAATCTGGCATGGATGATTCCAGCAGGGATTGCCTTTGGCCTCGCCGCTCGCCTCTTTATTGAAACAGGACATTTGGTGACTACTGTTTTTAATCGCATTTCGTATCCCCCGCTTCGGCCACTGATTGGCGGGATACTGGTTGCAGGAATGGTATACTTGACAGGAGCATATACGTATATCGGCTTGGGAATTCCACGAATTGTGGAGGCCTTCGAGACTCCAGTTCCCTGGTATGATTTTTTGGCGAAAACAGGCCTCACCGCCTTGACGTTAGGCTCAGGGTTTAAAGGAGGGGAGGTCACGCCACTTTTCTTCACCGGCGCTACGCTGGGCAATGCCTTGGCCGCCTATATTCCGCTTCCACTAGCGCTTTTGGCAGGATGTGGATTTGTGGGGGTGTTTGCAGGTGCTACAAATACACCGCTGGCCTGTACCTTGATGGGTATGGAATTGTTTGGGCTTGAGGCAGGAATTTATTTGGGGATTGCCTGTTTGCTTGCATTTATTTTTAGTGGAAAAGGAAGCATTTACCCTTCCCAAGACTTGGGCTGGAAAAAATCACTGCCCTAAGACCTACTCCACCTTTCAATCCAAATAATACACCCGCTTCACTCGCGTACTGATATTGGTCAGCAGCTCATAGGGAATCGTGCCGATGCGGTCTGCGAGCTCTTTGAGCGAAATATCCGCCCCATAGAGGGTAGCCTCGTCTCCTGCTTTGGTCTCCGGAATGTTGCTCACATCCACCATCACCATGTCCATGCAGACATTGCCGATGACAGGTGCTTTTTTACCATGAAGTAGCACGTAGCCTTTCCCTTGAGAAAACCTGCGGTCGTAGCCATCCGCATAGCCAATGGACAAGGTAGCGATCTTGCCTCCTTCCGGCAGTGCCCCCTTGCGGGAATAGCCCACGGTAGCTCCAGGGGCAAGGGTTTTGACCTGGGAAACGGTGGTCTTCAAGGTGCTTACTGGGCGTAGTGCCGCGTCGTGCTTTCCTGTTACTTCTACCCCATAGAGCCCGATACCCAAGCGAACCATGTCGAGCTGGTAATCCGGGTAGCGGACGATACCGGCGGAGTTTAAGGCATGAAGCAGGGGCCGGTAGGAAAGGATGGCCGAAATATCAGCTGACATCGCCGTAAACTGCTGCAGCTGCTGCAAAGAAAAATCATGGTGCTCAGCCTCGTCCGCACCCACCAGGTGCGTGTACATGCTGGCAATAGTCAATTCTGGGTAGGCAAGGAGTTGGCCTTTGAGCTCCTCCAGCTGGTTGGCGGCAAAGCCCAGTCGGTTCATGCCGGTGTCTAGGTCCAGGTGAATGGACAGGGAAGTACCCTGGTGCCGTGCATAGCTACCCAATTTCTTGAAAAACTCTGGACTGAAGACCACAGGTTCGAGCTGGTAGTGCCGCAGCAAATCGAAGGATTCCTCCATCGGGTTGAGCACCATGATGGGCAGGCGAATGCCTTGCTTGCGCAAGCTCACTCCCTCGTCCGAAAAGGCCACGGCCAGGTAATCTGCTCCCAGTGTCTGCAGGTGATTGGCGATTTCTGCCGCCCCTCCGCCGTAGGCAAAAGCTTTGACCATCACCATCACTTTGGTTCCTGGGGCAACTTGCCTTTTGTAAAAATTAAAATTGTGGGTCAGCGCATTGAGGTTGATCTCCAAGGCGGTGCCGTGGATACGCTGTTGCAGGGTGTTGACGATCTTTTCAAAGGCAAAGGCGCGTGCTCCCGTGATGAGGATTAGGTCGTTTTGAAATTGCTCGGGGTCGAGCTGCTCCAGAAGAGCTTCGGTGCTGGCGTAGGTTTGCACATGCTTTCCAAAAAGTGCTTCCAGCCGCTGTATTTCCGTGCCTACACCGATCACGCGGTCGATGCCGTAAGCTTCTATCAGGGTAGCCACCTCTCCATACACTTTTTCTGGCAGGCCCTGCTGGAGGAGGTCGGAGAGGATGAGCACTTTGTGGCGCTTGGGACGCTGCTGGCTGAGAAACTCAAGCGCTACCCGGAGGCCCGCTAGGTCATTATTGTAGGTGTCGTCAATGAGCAGGGAGTCGTTGATGCCCGGCTTGAGCGTAAGCCGCATGTCCACAGGCTTGAGGTGGAGGAGGGCTTCTTGGATACCCAGCACCTCTTGGCCTAGGCTGAGTGCTGCGACGATCACGTGGGTGACGTTTTCCAAGGAGGCCTTGTCGGTAAAAGGCACCTGAAAAGTTAGGGTCTGCAGGTTGCTTTTCATCAGCACGATGCGCGAACTGTTGTCCTGGCTTTTCCATGAAACACTGTAGTCCGCACCCGCTTCCTTAGACCAGCAGATGCGCTTTTCTGGAGCTACCTCCTGCTCAATCTCTTGGGCAAGAAGTTCCTGATCCTTGCAGTAAATGAGAAAGTTGCTGTGTTTGAAGAGTTTTAGCTTTTCGGCAATTTTTTCAGTGATGCCGGCAAAGCCTTCTTCGTGTGCCGAGCCGATGGTGCTAAAAATACCCAGTTCAGGACGGATCATTTCCGCAAGGGTATCCATATCTCCTTTTTTGGACACGCCCGCCTCTAGGATGGCTACCTGGTGGTAAGCTTGGATTCCAAAGATGGAGAGCGGCACACCCACTTGAGAATTATAGCTTTTTGGGCTTTTTGCCACGGCAAACTGCTGGCTGAGTACCTGTCCTAGCCACTCTTTGATGATGGTTTTGCCATTGCTGCCAGTGATGCCGACCACAGGCTTGGTAAACTGCCCCCGCTGGTAGGATGCGATTTGTTGCAAGGCGGCACGCGTGTCTTTTACTTGGCAAAACGTTGCTTGATCCAACCAGGCTTGTGGGAGCGTCGCCTGCTGATCTACTAGAAAAAGTGGAACTCCAGCCGCCAATAGCTCGGGTACAAAGGAGATCCCATCGGCTTTTGCTCCTTGGAGCGCTACAAAGAGGGTGCGCTCGGGATGATGTACCTGCCTAGAATCAATGCTGA